>NZ_JUEI01000007.1:0-175193 GCF_000802655.2 Paenibacillus sp. IHB B 3415
TTCATCGGAGTTATCCACATTTTTTTGCATTGTATAATTTCCTATACAAGCACAAAAACAAGCTCAGTGGCGAATCACATGAGCTTGTTTTACGTTAGAGCCATCACTTCAATCTGATGCATTGGTTCCTCCCTATTCCAATAAGGGGTTTCCCATTTTATTGATTATAAAGGTGATCCTTATGGTCATCTGGTATTCCTTAATATATGCAAAACGGATTAACTACGAGCTTACACACATTCTACCAACTTCAAGCGCCAAGAGTATACCAGTTGTTATCTTCAAATGAGTTCTTCATTTATGCCTCTTAATTTTTTAATTAAAATATCAATAATTTCTTCGATACAATTTTCTCTCAAATCAAGATAACCAACCGTTGGCAAAATCCCTGGTATCTCAGTGTCATCCAAAATTAATGGCAGAATGTATTCTCTATTTTCTTTAAATGCCCTAGCTTGAGCAGCAAGCCTTTCATGCTTGGTCCAAAACTTTCTTGAGTAATGCTCCGAGATAATCATTAAACAATACTCTCCTTTGTCTTTATATAGCTCTGATAAATAGCTATACAAATCCTTTCCCCACAATTTGTCTTTTTCAAATTCATCGTAAAAAACTGTATATCCAGCTTGAGTAACTCGAGTTGCGATTTCTTTCGCAATTCTCCTATCTTCGCCAGCAAAAGATATAACAAGATGATACTTCTTTAAATTTCCATGAACAAATTCCCATTTAATTAAATCGTGCTTTACCCATAATCCCTCAAAATAAGTTCCAATTAAATGAGAAAGAGTATTATAACCGAAATGAAATCTTTGATCATTCCATGAAGCATTATCAAAAGGTGGAGACTCTTTGTCATGACAATTTATTAACGCGGTTAATAGAACCTCATCATCTAGTAATACACTCTTTCTATCTTGCATTACCCTGAAACACTCTATTAATAAATAGCTTCTTTCATCATTATTATTTTCATCTAAAGAATATCCATCATCTCCATAAAAATATCTAAAACCACCCTCCTTTCTAGCTTTTATATTAAGATTTCCCATTAAAAATTCAATAGATTCGAAAGAATTCCCACCGTACTTATCAATAATATTTCTAATTTTTTCAGACTCAATTAATAAAAAAGCAAATAAGTCCTTATGAAAAATAGATACATCATATTTTTCACACATTTCTTCTGCTTGCTGAAACACTCTTAAACATTGCTTTGTTATTCGGATATTATTTCCTTTTAGAATCATCAACAAATTGTGTATTACTTCTTTTGATTTCATAATTTAATAAATCACCACCATATCCTTCAGCGTTTTACCTAATGCGTAATGGTTGGGTTTGTCCTTTTTTATTACAAAGATAATATTCCCTGCTTCACCTTTGGACAGATTAGTAAGTTGCAGGTTGTCGTCATTTGCATAGCTGTATAACACTAGATAATCATAGTAGTCAGTTTTCTTATCCTTAACAATCAATCCAGCATTGAAAAGCCTTACCCTTCTTACCGCACCACAACCAACAATACAATAATTCCGACACAAATCAGCCAGACGACGGGGTGACCGAAATTTAATCCCCAGCCGACTCCGAACCTTTTCTCGACGATTAGGTTTGGATCTTTGCGATTGAAATAAATCATACCTAATCGCCATTTATCATCATCATGGACAGGTCTGACATTGGCGCTTTCGGCAGATCGCTCCAAGCGGCTTTCGCTCTGACCCGCCCAGAACGATAAGGCGAAGGCGTATAGGATGATAAAGGCTATTATGATTAGGATAACGGGGATAGCGAAATTGGTGTTAAGCAGAGATATCATGCTTAGTTGCACGACCGAGAACAGGATAACTAATAAGAAGCTTGCTGTAATCATAAAATATGACCAAGCACGGCGGAAGGTTACGTCTTGTCTGATGGAACGGTTAGGATCAGTGGGTTGAACCTGCTGCTTCACTCTGCGAATACTCCAATTCTCAAATATGAACAAAAGTGTTATGAACACTTGTATTATCGCAGGCATAAACACAAAACTATACGATTTAGCTGCATAGCGGTCTACGTCCCAACTGCTGTTGAAATGGATCGGAATCTGATCTGGAATCAGATCGTAGTGGCGTAGCACAGTTACAATACTAACAACAATAATCAAAACATGAATGAGGAACCAATAACTAGACAAGCCAATGTTTCTTTTTCGAAATCCAGTGTCCACTGCCATGATCGATGGTTCCGGAGCAATAGGTAGCATAGGTAGTAAACTTTTCATTTTGAAATGATAGCTAATGTTTATTACTAGGGAGATTACGATCATGGCGAGTGAATAAATGATAATGATCCAACTTTGTTGCTTGAAATGTTCATCACCGTACATTAGGCAGATGATACAAACAATGAATAGGATGGTGTGTAAGGTAGCACTAATCCTAGCATATGACATCCGCATCTGGCGCAGAGGCTCACTGTGGAATTGTTCAGCACTGATGGTGACACCAAAACTAATCGTCTCTCTTGTTACATAAGGCATGCTTACCATGAGTACGATGGCAGGTACAAATACAAAGATCATTACTATAACAGGCATTATCGTCATATCATTCGCCTCCTCCTATAAAACAAAAAACCCCCCACCAATATTTATTAGCAGGTGTTTTATGAATTGATTCACGCAAACAAGATATAATATTATCTTACATAATCCTCAAAAGAGATCTTATACTCAGAATATTTTTCAGGATTACTCTTTTCAAATATTTTTAAAGAAGCTGGTTCTCGAAAATCTATATCATTTACTGCGAAATAGACACTCTTAATATCTCCATCCTCATTATTTTCAGTCTTATATGACTCTATTATTTCACCATCCTGTTTCAATTCGATGGCTAACATCTTAGCCCATCCACTCATCAAATAAGCAGAAAATGAAATATGATCATAGTTGATAATGCTCGAAACTTCTTCTAGTGATGACGTCCTATCATACTTCGCGTATTGATTACTTGAATAGATTGCCACAAATCTGTAAGGTGTGTTAATAAATATATCCATGTAATCAAATGTACTATCATTGCTGGTCGATGATAATAAGGGTAATTTGAAGTCTTCACCAAAATAAGCACTATCTTTTTCCCCTTCATTGATCGCCTTCATGATTTGATCATCCGTTAAACTATAGATATATCCGTAACCAGATTTTACTTTTGCTTCTATGTCAACTTTATTTTCTGTTAATTTCAATGAATCTGCTGCCATACTTGTTTTAGGTAATTGAGTACTTCCTTTCTCAACTAAATCATATTTAGATAATCCATAAAATATCACAGCATTTATTGCTAATGAAATTGTCAATAATACAAATAGAATCTTAACCTTCATTATATAAGCCACCTTCAATTTCTTAACATTATAAAACATCTATAGCTTCTTTAATTTGCGGGATAGATAAACCGTTCGCTTTCAGCTCTTTTATCCAAATAATGCGTGCGACGGTTTCCTCTCTTCTATATCTGCGTGTTAAATTCTCTTCAGCCTGTTCAAAGGGCAGCATACCTTCTTCGGTGTAATGTTTCAATGTGCTATAACGGGAACCTGTAATTCTTACCAATTCACCTATAGACACATGCTCTGAGGCCAGTAACGCCTCCATGGAACGTTGCCTGGACATGGATACAACTCCTTTACAGTGGGCGCTTCGGAACAAGACGCACACCTTGAATCGGTACTTTCATCATCACAAAATGCGGCATCGCATCGTATAACAAATTATCTATTTGGATGGTCGCAATTGATCCTCCCTCAATCACCTTAACTTCATGTCCATAGGACTTTAGCCTTGTAAGGACCGAGTTTAGCCTTTTATTAGAATTATCGAACCAAGCCTCTGTCTCTACAAAGACAGCTTGTGACCGCTCAAGGAAAGGGAAGAAAAAATTGATACTGCTGCCCGCATATGTCTTCACAAACGTCGACTTCATTTGCAGGAACTGTTTGACCCCTAACTCAATTCCATGATGGATTTGGATCCGAAACAATGACTTTGCCCATAAGTTACTACGGTATAGATCGTGCATTGTGGTATTGATCTTCTCCAGTTCATTCCGTGAGAAGAAATCATGCATACATCCGCTTTCGCGAAGCTGCCACAGCATGCAAATGATCTCATCCGTTACCGTTCCCACTTCCAGAATTTCTGCCCGAAGGTTCTCTGTAATGCTTGTATAAACCCCATTATGGCTGTGATAGACTTTCATTTCAACACCCGCTGAATCGAAATACATGTCGCTCCCTAACAGACTCGGGATTTCTTCCAACACATTCATTGCCTTTAGATAATCTGATATCGCGATTTCAAACTTCTTTAATTTTTTGTTAGGCAGCATGGAAGCTTTTTTCAGCCACCATTCCAGATCGCCTTGTACCTCAGCATGATTATGGAGCAAGGGTAATAGAACAGTTTCTCTGTATAGCGTTGAACTGGACTTTTCAAGAACTTCTTTGCGGAAAGTTAGCTCGTTATCAGTTTGTGTAAAACATCCCTCTAAGTAGGCCTCCAAAATAACCGCAGCAGCCATAGAACGTAAAGACACTTTCTTCGCATTAGTCATGTAAAGACTACTCTGTGCATTTAATGCGATCAGCGCAAAGCTTTGTGCTAATTTCAAATCCATCATAGCCATCCACCCCTACCCATGATTTAGATAAGCCGGTTCTTAATTCGTGTGTATGAAGAACCTTTTGAAATCGTTTTACTTACTACTTACTACTTATGACTTACCGCTTACAGTACCCATTTTCAAAATATTGTCAAGGGTGTTATTCCACGCTTCGTTCAATCGAAAAAGTATTTAAACACAACAAATGCCCCACGGAAAATTCCACAGGTTCAAGTACCATTTATATGCTCCTTGGCTAATCTATTGGGTATGGTATGGTCTGTTGTCACCCACTAGCAAAAGAAAACCCATGTCTATATGACATGAGTTTATATCAAATCTTACTACTCAAACGCCGAACAAATACAACGAATCCTTACACAGGGTATCGGGCTATATTGACATCAACCTATAAATCGAAAGCGCTGATCTTCCATTGTCCGTCTTTCATCCGCTTAATTGTAAAATGATTTGTTATTTCTTTATCCATTATGGCTTGATTTTCTTGAAAATATTGTTGATTTCGTTGTACAGTTTCCACAATCATTTCATCTTTACCGACGGCTTTAACAGAGATGGATTTAACATCATATATTTGTTTAAAACTTTGGTGAGTTCCAAGAAGTTTTGTAACTTTCAAATTCAAACTATTGCTTGGAACTAAGGAATTTTTTATCTTAATCTCATCTCCCTGTTCAATTTGAAGCAAAAATCGTTCAACTGCGTTTTGAGAAAGACTAGATGTTGTGCCTAATCGAGCTTCTTTTATACTTGGGTCCCATTCCATTGCCAACCCTGATACTTCTGCAACGATTTGAAGGGGAATATAAATGGTTCCACTGTGACTCTCTGCTCCAACTGCAAGTTTTCGCTGTTTACCATTAAGATATATAGTAGTATCCCCTGGCTTAAATCGAATTTCCTTACTTGCCATTTCCGCTATGATTTCATGTGTTTTCTTGTTCTCTACCACTTTAAAGCCCAATCTTTCAAGTAAATCGCGATAGGGTACCAATACAACTCCACTTTTCACAATAGGCGAATAAGGGAGTTTGAATAATTCTCCATGAATACGCATTGAAGCTTTTCGCAGACCTATTTTGAACATACCGATATTATCTGTAATTCCGATTAAGTCATCCTCATTGTTCACAAGTAATTCAGTAAGGGTAATCTCTGAATTATTTCGTAACAAACAGAACATCTCATTTCCCATCTCGTCTAATCCATAAATATTACCGTTGCTATCCGAAAAAAACACATGTCCTTTAGAATTCGTGACAATATTTTCAGGTGGTCCATATTTTCTTAATTTATAATTCCATTTTATTTTCTTCGATAAATCCCTTGCGATGAGAACTGCACCTTCACCAGCTTCATAGGAACCGCCTTTCCATGTATCAGAAAAATCGTAATTCGTGAAAGTGCTTGGTAACTCCACCGCTTCTCCCTCGATTTTTACCGATTTTCCTTGATCATCCAATAAAATCTTCTTATTGCCTATCTCAACAAAGAGATATCCGTTTAAATCAGAAAAATAAATATTGTCCACATTTGTTGTTGTGCCTAAAAGACGATCCTGCGAAACCAAAATGTCTGTTTGATAAGTCCAATTTTTCTGTCCCTTTTTATTGTAAGAAACTATTCCTGTTTGTTCCAATACAATTAAATTCCCGTTATTATCCAACCAATAAATATCTGAGAAAGGACTATTAGGTTTAACAAAGGTTAGTGTTGCCCGAACGGTTTCATCGGAATTGTATATTTTCAAAGATCCATGTTCCGTAATCGTTTTTGATTCTTCATCAATAATCTGAAGGGTACTTGTTTGATCATAAAATGTAGAAATAAGCGTACCATCCGCAGTCCGAGACACATTTGCTCGTTCATCAAAGAACATCCAGTTTCTCTTTCCCTCTCCATCAATTGCTGTATAAATGTCATTATAGTCCTGATAATAAACCATATTGTTCGAATATTTATCAAAGCTAAAATGGTTTGCACTGCGAATCGTCCATTTCCATTCGTATGTACCGTTGGTCAGAAAATTCAACGATGTGTTTTCTTTCTTTCCATAACTATCATAAAATGTTACTGGGGGTACGATACTCTGTTCTTTGGTTAAATATTTTGATTTTGGACTGGCTTCTGAAATTCCCACCTCTGAAAAACTAATAAATATCATACAAAAAATAAGAAATCCTATTCCTTTTCTCATAACTATCGTCCCTTCAAAATGTATCTTATCACTTTATCTATTCGGGACTTTAAAACAATCCCCTCTTTTTAACATCCTTAATTATTATGAAATAATGTTCCTTGCCCGACTCGACACCAATGACAGGTACGTGTGAATCAACAACTAGCTATACTCAATAGATAAGAAGACCGGCTAGTTGTCGCGCTGGGCGATCTCAAAAGCTTCTTGCCGACCAAGAGAACCAGGTCACCGGGTGTTATGCACGTGTTGCAGCAGATACGGCGACTTTTCCTTGGCTAATTTATTGGGTAAAAACAATTCCTGCAAGGCCGTATCTAATCCCGCCCCGGTTCTGCCACGATTATTATTCACTTTCATTTCAGAGATCCGCTGTCTCCGTTTAACACCTCAATCATCATTAATGCCCCCATTCTGTAGCCTTGGATAAACGATATTGCTGATTGCAAAGAGTTCGAATCGCTTTGTAAATCGATCAGCTTTTCAACTTGCTCAAATTCCTCTTCGGAAAATTGCTCTTTGAGCATTCGTAAGGATTCGGTGATTTTCTGATTAATTTTCTGGAATTCCGGATCACTCGGCTTAACTAACTCATTCGGGCACAACCTTCCATAATAAAAATCCTCCAAAATGATTCATTAGGCCTCCCTTCGCAGATTAACAATCTTTCCATGTATAAATTTTATGCGAAAACCGCATAAATATAAATATGCAATTTTCGCATAAAGTAAACTTGGCTTGGGTGATGAGCATTGTATAAGAGAATCCGTGACTTACGCGAAGACAAAGACCTGACGCAACAACAAATGGCTGTGCTTTTACATATCACACAAGCCACTTATTCCCGCTATGAGAATGGAAATTTGGATGTCCCGAGCGCCGTTTTAATTACTCTAGCCAATTTCCATAAAGTAAGCATCGACTATATTCTAGGTCAGACAGACAACACCAAGCGTAATCCTGGTAAAAAAGAATAATCCGCAGCAAAAACAAGCACGTGTGACGAACCACATGAGCTTGTTTCCCGTTAACGCCACCGTTTCATTCTGAATGCCTGACCGATTGTGAAAATCGCATTCTACAGTGATCAGTCTATCCTCTCTATGTCCACAACCACCATATTGTGATATTCTATCCATTGCCTAAAATGCAAAAAAGCTCCCGCTAATACTAAACAGGAACTCCAATTTAATAATGAGTAGGAAGGCTAAGTGAAAAAGGCAACTCAAACCTTCAATGCGGTTTGCCTGCCAGTGATAAGTATGGATGCCTACATCAGCGATATAGAGTCCTCATGACAAAATGGCTGAGATAAAACAACTGGACGAAACGCAATACCACACAAACAGTTACTGCCAAAACAAATATATTCATAATCTTAACGGTCCTGTTTTTGAGAATCTTGAATAATATGGCACCCATACCGATGCCGATTATCCCTCCAAGCGTATTGCCAAGTATGTCGGTTACATCCGTTATTCCCATTGCAAAAATGAATTGTATAACTTCAAACGATAAGGTCAAAGCGATAACCGGAAGAACTTTTTTCCTAAAAGGCCATTCACTTTTCAACATGCGGATATAGATGCCGAGCGGAATAAAAAGAAGGATATTATAAATAATTTCATCCAAGAGTATACATCCATTTTCATCGAAAGACCCCTGAAGCGGAATCAGGCTAATGACTCGTATCCCGTTTGATATTTTGTCAGAATAAAAGGGGAGTTTGAAGAGGATAATTCCTGTCAACAGCAGTATATATACTATGAACAACGTGATTGTAAGCGTGTTTTGCTTTTGCAGTTTCATTTCCTTGTTCTCCTTATGGCTACTTACGCCTTCGGCAAGTTCATCCTGAACAGAACACCGTCCACGGTGTTTTCCAAAGTGAAGTCCATGTTCATGGCTTCCAGCGTTTTCTGCACGATGGTCAACCCCAAGCCGCTCCGCCCGCTTTTCCGGCTCCGCGCCTGATCCACCCGGTAGAAAGGGTCATATAGCTTCGGTAATACCGCATCGTCAATCCTCGCTCCCGTGTTTAGTACGCAAAGGCAATATTGTTCAGCCACAGGCTCGCTCCATATCCGAATCTCGCCGCCATTGGGCGTATTCTGCACCGCATTCAATAGAATGTTGGAAAGCGCCTTTTGGAGCATTTTGGGATCGGAAACACAGGTTTGCCCGTCAGTAATATCCATAACAATACGTTGGCCGTTTGCCTCAGTCAATACCTGAAAGTCAAGCAGTATTTCGAAAACAGTATGCCTGACATCCAGTTTTCCAGGAATGGGCACGATTTTCCCGTTGCTCAAGTTGACAATCTCCAGTATCTCGGAAATGATCTTGTCTTGCGCGTCCATCATCTTCATACATTCGCGCAAATATTTAGGGTGGTCTTTGTAATCGCCTATATTTTCCAGCATCCCCTCCAACAAGATACTCGCCGCCGCGATAGGCGTTTTTAACTCATGGGAAGCCGCAGAGAAGAAATATCGCTGTGTTTCCTCTAATTCACGCTCACGCAGGATTTCGCCCTCTAAATTGGTGATGGTTTCCTTCAGCTTGACGTACATAGAATAAACGTCGCGGGCTAATGTGCCTAGTTCATCTTTACGCTCGAGCGGTGGTGGAACTTCTTCGAGATGGGTCATTCTCCCAGCGCTGTCCGCAAGGCGTTTAATCGGTTTGGTCATCTGCCGCGCAAAGACAAAAGCGCAGACGAGACAGAGCGCAAGCATTATGGCAAACACGCCGATTGCCCGAATGATTAAATCACGATAAAACGATCCTAAACCCGTCTTATTTTGAGCAATAATGGAAAAGTCCCTATCGTTATGCACAACATATAAAAAATCGCCGTCAAAACGGTCCGTGGTGTCGGCATTCGGCGTAGCGTATATCGATCCGCCGTCTTTATCCACAATATAGAACTCATAAGATTGGTTGTTCTCGTGAAAGCGCCACGCCAATACAGCAATGTCGTAGTTATGGTTTTTTTGAATCCGTTCCACCAAAGGCTGATAGGAAGCTACGATTTGCCGAGCTTGTACCGTTCTGTAGAATGACATAAACTGTTGCGAAAATAGAGCCGCCGTCACGCCGACGAGCAACAATATTGAGATTATTGTATAAGTAAATACCTTAATAAAAATCCCGCGATTTTTCATCAGGATTCTTCCTCCAATCGGTAGCCCACCCCCCGTACCGTTTTGATGATGTTTTCCGGCAGTTTCGCCCGCAGATTCTTGATGTGGGTATGTACTGTACTACCGTCTCCGTCAAAATCATAGCCCCAAACGCGGGATAGGATAATTTCATGAGACAGCGTTCTACCCCTGTTCTGAAGCAATAACATAAGGATTTCAAATTCTTTGAGAGTCAAAACAATTTCCTCGCCGTTATATGTAACTTTGAAATCTTCCGGCAGGAGCGTCAGCTTGCCATAACGGACTTCCTTTGCCAACGCGCCGCTTCGCCGGAGCAGGGCTTCCACACGTTTCAGCAAAAGCTGAATCTTGAACGGCTTTGTCACATAGTCATCCGCTTCCGAGTCAAACGCCTTGATCTGATTCTCATCATCGGAAAGCGCGGTCATCATCAGAATAGGGGTATTGTTAATCTTGCGGAACTCCTGCAAAAGCTCATGCCCGCTCAATCCCGGCAGCATGATATCGAGAATGACAAGCTGATAGGGGTTTTCATAAAACTTGGTATGCGCTTCGTCGCCGTCCAGACAGGCATCGACCTTATATCCGGCATCGGATAAAAAGGCTTTGACTGTATGGCAGATATGCTCATCGTCCTCGACAAGCAGAATTTGAATGGCCATAATCATTCCTCCACAGAAAGGATAAAGTGGCAATCTGTATTTTCCCTGTAGTCCTAAGATTATTTCGTTCGGATTTCAGGAATCTCGCAGTGATGGAAGACGTTGGTAATAAAGCTTAGTAGTATTTTACCCAAATGGGTGGGGAAAGTCGCCATGGGATTTAGAATTGTAACTCCTGAAGAACGTTACTTCAAAAGAGCTTGGTAATTTGGATGGATTCAAGGAAAGTGTATTCATTTATGTAACCTGCCCGTTTAACAAATAAAAAACAGCTATCGAAGCAACCGCTTTCCACGTTAGTCAGTACGTTGCATTCTAGGGCAGACAGATAATCCTAAGCGCTATCCCGGAAAGAAAAAATAATTTCAGAGCAATGGCTTCCATGCTTCATTTCCTCTACTCACTATACTTCAGGTAATACTTAATCCCCGCCCGATCAACATCAGAGAAATCTAGTGGATTCGCTATATATAATTTATTTAATTCCTTAATATTAATCCATTGGATATCTGCTGTTTCGTCACCCGCTTCCAGGGGTGTGCCCTTTGCCTTACGTCTAAAATAATACCCGACGGAATCGACCGGACCTTTAACCGTTTGATACGCTGCGAATGGTTTAAGGCATTCCACCTCAAATTCCGGATTAATCCCTATGGTATCAATTCTTGTCTCATTTCAATCTATTTCGTATACATCTAATCCAGTCTCTTCTTTAACCTCTCTGATCAGTGCTTGGATCAATGACTCAAAGGGTTCAATTCTCCCCCCGGGAAGTTCGAACCCACCCTTTCTTAGATATGTGACACCTATTTTTCGAACAGCCAATAGCACTAGGCCCCATCCACAATAATACCGGATGGGTTTGACTCACACGAACATCTCACCCACGGCAAGTAAAATCGTTACGATTCTCAATAAATCATTAGCTGCCAAACTTTGCTTCCCATTGCTCTAACCAAGCTTTATAACTCATAGAATGCACTTCTTCTAATGTTCTTCCATCTAATGACCATACGCCGCCATCCATGGCCTGATCGATTACTGGATAAGAATGTCCGCCTACTGCCTGGTTATCAACGACATAGATCCAAATTGCGGTTTTCCCTTTAGATTTAACAATATTCTCCGGTTTGGCGCTTGTGGATTTCCAGTTATCCAATGGATGGTTTGTTACTATGAACTTCTGTACGTTAACCTCTTTGTCCAGATAAACACTGGGATCTTCGGTTTGCAGCCCCCAGTAATTGGAATATGGTAAATTCATTAACTTTTCTTTTGTTAAGGTGTAGACTTCACTGGAGCCTTCATTCGAAGAGACCTTGTAACCCTTAGATTTCAAATAATCTTTTGCCGCTATTCCATTTTGGTCTGATATTTTGACATTTTGTGAAGCAGAACAGCCAGTCAAGCTGAATAGAAGCGTCATTAATGTTAAGACAATTTTAACCAAAGCGTCCCCTCCTCCATTGATTTCTCGAATCTGCTCTCTAAATGGGAACCATTACTCATTGAATATAACGAAATGAATTCAGCTTTTGTTACATGTACGCAGATATATATGGAGTAGGTACTCAGGGATTGGGAGGTTTACACAGATAATATGGGGGCTTGAAGGTCTATCGTACGTAAGAGGAAATACCGAGTGGAATTCACTGGCGCGTTGTTCTATAATATCTGCGGTTATAATCAAAGCCGTATAGTTATGCAGGTCAAGTACACACCAATTATAACCGCCCATATAATACGCTTTCAATTTTATTAATTACCAGGCATACACTTCTCGTAAATGAATAAACCATGTTCTTCTTTGATTTTGACATAACCATTTTTTTCATAAAAATAATGATTACTTATACTCCAGTTTGGCGTATCCAACCACCATTTCTGCACCTCAGGGTATTTAGCTTCTATAAGCTTCATAACTTGGTGACCAATCCCCTGGTTTTGATGACTTGGGTCAATATAAATTCTGCCCAAATTGTATACTAAGCTATCAATCACATAAACTATCACACCACCAACAATTTCATTAGCCTTTAAAATTTTATAGTAATGAGCCTGTTTCATAAATTCAATTTGTGAATCTATAGAATCGTATCCCTCAGGACCACCTGGCTCATTATTGTTATACGTTCTCGACTCATCATCAAAACTGTCTCTCTGAATTTTAGCTAAAAGTTCAGCATCATCGATATTAGCTTTTTCGACAAAAACCTTCACTTTCACCCTCCTTGGTTAACCGCCAAATGATGTCTCCTTAATCGGAAACAATAAATCAAGCTGTAAATCGTCCATTTTTCCGCCTTTTTGTACGTAATTATAAAAATTCAACGTTTCTTCAAATCCTTGCCCCGCAACCGTTTCCGGCGATGTCCAGCGCGGAGAATCCCAATCATTATCATATTTATTGCTTGCGTTAACCCATTCTTTTAATAAACGCCAGTCCTCAAAGTCCCATGCCCTGAGCACATGTGCGGCATATAACCCGCCGTCAAACGTTCGTTTGACTAAAGGCGAGGGAACCTCTGTCTCGTCCGGAATGGATACCCACACCTCATATACATGGGAGGGTTCTCCGATTCCTGCTGCCCCCTTAGAGCAGTCAAAACCAAAACTCCGGGCGTCGGGTTTAATTGTTAGCAATCCGCTTTCTGTTACAAATTGCGTGATCATATCCAGCGCTTTGCCTTCGCAGCCTTCTCCCGTTGCATAAGCAGCAGCCACAGTCATGGGCGGCAGATAGACAATCCGCACATCTTTGTCCGCCAACTTGTTTAAATTTTCATTTGCCTTGTTTAATTCTTCCATTGACTTTTCCTCCTTGAAGTTGATTTTCGAGACAGTCAAGGAATCCACAACCTCCAGTAAACTTGCGTCGTCAGGCAGCGCGAATTTCGCACCTCTGAGATTCAGATATTCGACAAAGGCTTTGATGACACTGCGAATGGTGGAGAGCGCGGTGATCTCGTCCTCAATATCCGCAAGGTTACGCTCAAAAGCTTCGATTGCAACACGCGCTTCCGCGCTTTGCAGAATTTCGGCAATCTGTTTGAGCGGAATCCGCAGTTTACGCAGAACGATAATCTGACGCAGACGTGTGATGGCTTCGGGATCGTATGCGCGGTATGCGGAATCTTCCTTTTTCGCAGGAGTAATCAACCCGATTTGCTCGTAATACCTAAGGGTACGGGTGGAGACTGAAAAGTGCTTTGACACCTGACTGATGGTTTGCAGTTCGATGACTATCCCTCCTTCTGAGAGTAAATATACAGGTTTACGCGACGTTAGAGTCAAGAGAGAAACCAATAAAAACCGTTTAAAAAACGCACGAAAAACCGATTATATTAGCGTGCAGATAATATAATCTTTCGTCAAATTAGGTACTGGAAGCTTATGTAATTATCTTCAAGTATTACGATGTTACTCTACTTTCATCCATAGAGCATTCTGCCGGTCATCTGGACTTGATAAAACTATCATCCCAGATGGATAACCTTCAGGAATTAAGAATCCAACCCAACCGTGGAAAGGCTTTCCTTCGGATACGCTGGGAGAATATTTGGAGAACATAAAAGAAGGGGTTCTCTTTAAAGTTACCCCGTCAATATACTCAAACCTATAATTATTTATTGATAGCGATGCCCCAGGTTTTTCAGATGCTAAGATTTCAAGGTTCACTTTTACAAGAACATAGGTATAACCGCTTGGAGCAGTTCCTTTTTTCTCCTCAAGGTTTTTCAAAACATCCTTTCCCGTATTCGCTTCTTCGATAGAGACTGAACCAATGAATTTATCAAAATTTTCATTCATTTCGAAATATGCTTTTGAACCAAAAATTAATGGATTGGACTCATTGTACCCGCCGTACATACTTATATCTCTTCTCAAAATACTAATTGTATTCGACTCAGGCATGACATGATATGACCCTCCCATCCCTTCAATAACTGTACGCAAAGGTACATAGGTCACTCCATCAATGACTTTAGCTTCCCCTTTAATGGCAGCCCCGTTTACCCTTAAAGAGTATGCTGCAGTGGCTGCATAGACCGTAATGGATAGACATACCACTGAAAACATGATAAGAAAACTAGACACTATAAACTTTTTGTTCACTATTGGCACACTCCCTGACCGATTTGCTTCCCATTAATCTTTTTAATATTCGACAATATCCCCCTCTGCCCTTCCAAAAGAACTTCCCCCATGTGATTTTTTTCCAACAAAAAAACCGAAGCTTTATTTTCACCCCGGTTTCCATTACTAACGTACTATAGACCTTCGTAAACAGAATCTTTGTCACTAAATACATCGATCATCATTAAAGCTCCTATTTTATAGCCTTGGATAAAAGATAACGCTGAATGCAACGAGCTTGAGTCACTCTGTTTATATTTGCATCTCAATTGTAATATATCCTCTTTAAATTCAATTCTTTGTGTATCTAAAATCAATTACTCGCTCAAGTTTCTTTGCTGAGAACCAACTCCTCAACCACAATATCCTTACATCGGATAATAAGTTCAGGCATTCCTTCCCCTGCAAAAAGCACATGGACTTCAAATCCATCATCCACGCGGTGGTGTTCATTATATAACCAAATGCTCCCGATTAACCAATAATTGCACTTCCGAGAAGGACCTGTTCTTGCCCAATATCTTCATGACATTTTAGATGAGGTAAAAAAGATTTATCGCCTCATAACAGAGATACAATTTTTGCAGTAGGTCATTATGATACTAATACAACAAAGAATCTAAACATAAGATGGTCATATGATGTATTTAATTCACAAAATTATTTAGCATTTGGAGCACAAACTAAAAGTATGTACTTTTCATATACTTCCAAGTAAGATATTTACAAATAGAAACAGAGTGGAGCTTTTCTTTTTCACTCTGTTTCATTAAAGTGATTATTCATTTTTCCAAAGACTTTCAAAATTAATATCCTGAAGAGGTGGTTTAATGTTTTTCTTATTCATCTTGATTTTTCTTTTATTTTCGATAATTTTCATTATCAAGGATGAACGGAAGGAAATAATTAAAAATATTTCTTTGTTAACTACTATTTTACCTTTGATATTAGCAATTTTGTTATTAATCTCAGCTACCTATGACTCCGGCGTAGTAGGTTTTTTATACTTGGGAATATTCGATGTTAAAATATCGAGTGTTCCTGTGATAATTAAAACTCTAACAAGTGTGTCATTGATATCACTACTGCTTTATTTTTACTCGCTCATTAAGCAAAAATAAATTCCGTCAACATCCCGCCAAAGTAAGAGTGAATTAACATCTGAAAACTATATCCAAATTGTTAAGAAAACAGGCTGTTATCGCGCTTGGCGATTTACCATCAAGAACAAGTCATAAGGTTATTATTACTCCGTTTTCCTGTTCTTCTTATCAAAACAGCACTCGCAAATGCCCCAATAAGCAAAAAGATGGCAATGAACAAGCTCACGTCTTTCATTCCAGCATTGAAAGCACTAAAAACAATATGCTTAATGTCTGCAAAAGCCGGCATTTATTTGAATCCTTCAGCTTGCCATCAAAGATCTGCGAGCCGGCAAAAGCTCCGGCTTTATGGAAAACTTCCAGCATTTGATTTTTGAAGGCATACAGTCCCGCTCCTAGAACAAAAGCCGCAATGTTGGCAGCGTTAAAGGACCATCTTCTGAAAACCATAACTCGATCATGAGTTGTTTAACTGTTCTTTCCATGATAATGAAAGCAATGAATAAAATGAACGATAACCCCATTAAACCCAATTAATGCCAGTATATCCACGAATAACTTTCATGTATTTCTTTTTGAATGAGCGTAAATACCATGGTGAATATCATTGCAGTACTAAATATAAACCCTAAACTATCAATTTTCTCATTCCGGTTCGGTCACTTTCATTAATGAAGAACAGGCCAAATAGGATCGCTATAATACCAATTCTTCTGAATCTCCGGCAAGGCTACATTCACAATTGTAATATCCAGCATGGCCATAAATACGGCTAAACTAACTGTGACTAGCACCCACCATTTTCTAATTGATTGTTCCAAAATAAAAATCCCTTTCGTGTTCTCGTGCACACAAATGCATATTTATAATAAAATGAAAAGCACCCTGCTATAGCAAATTCATGAGTGCTTTCATATTATCCGCTGTCTCTTCGAAGGTATCGACAATGAAATTTTTAAGCTCTGAAAAATTCAATATCAATATTGTCTTCAATCAGTATCTTGCATTTATCCGGATCATGCTTGAGTCTCATAACTTCACCGCCTGATTATATTATATGCATCCGTGTGCACAAAAATGGCTGGACCAGGGTATCCCCCAGTCCAGCCCTTTTGCCTAACCAGTGTTAAGGCTCAATCCCCCACACCAGCTGGTCATTCATATATCCGGTCACCTGCTCATTGTTAACAAATTGACTGGCGGATGCCTTGAACGAGTAATCGTTAGACTGATTGTAATTGGACCAGTCGGTTTTGGAGAAGCGGGTCTGGATTTCTACGCTCTGGCCGGGGTTTAGCGTTCCAGCCGAACTTGTGAAGCCAATTTCCAGCGCATAATCGGCACCGGTAACCGGGGTTGCCAGCTTGATGAATTTGCTGGTGACATTCGCGCTTCCGGCACTGGACCAGTCGATCCAGAAGCTCTGGTCTTTCTCGCCGTCAATTGTATAGTAATACCGGAGCTTCACATTACTGAGCTGAACCGCCGAATTGCCGGTATTGACGACTTTGAACTTGGCAGAAATCCCGTTGGTGGAGGCACTCGTGTTGCCGTTAAAAGCCTGAATTGCCAAGCCGCCCGTTGGTAGCGGAACACTGCTATCTGCTACATTTACCGTAAGCACAGCGTTATTTCCTCCGTTAAAATGGAAGGTGATTACATTCTGGCCGAGCGGCAGCGTAGAGAGATAGGATTTCTTCAAGACAATCGTTGCGCCTGATGCCGTATAATCCTGGCCCGATACAAGCGTGTTGCTTCCATTCGTCAGGTTTGCAAGCTGATGTCCGTTTAAGGTAAGGGCTACGGAAATATCCTGCGCTTGGGCCGTTGCTTTATCAAAGGCCGCGCTCACAGGTGCAATAGATGCACTCGGTGTGGTATCGACAATTGTAACTTTCAATACGGGATCTTGTCCCTGATTGAAATCAAAGACAATCGAATGCTCGCCAACCGGGAGCGTTGCCAGGAATGACTTTTTCAGCAGCAGCGTATTTCCGCTTACAGTATAATCCTGCGTCGCGGTCAAGGCATTGCCCCCTGCCCGAAGGGCAGTTAACGTATTGCCGTTAGCATCCACGGTTATGGCTTTGTCGCTCTGAGCCGCTGCATACTTGTTAAATTCGATACTTGCAGGTGTAATGGATGCACTTGGGTTTGGATTATTGACACTTAAATCAGGCAACTCATCCAGCGTAATCACATAATTGCTCTGATACAACGTGGTCAGTGTGGCCGGATAATTAAAGGCAGAACTCATGAGATGCTCCCCATACCACGGCAGGAAATAGAGCCAGCCCGACTTCTCCTCGGTCAGATTCTGTACGCTTGGGACGGTGTCGTTCTCGGTCATGGCTACCATTTTCTTGCCGCCGGTTAGATCCACCAGCTGATAGAAAATCGAGGTAATCGCATCCTCATTGGGTACGCCGGACAAACCGTCATAGCGGTTGTAGACGGTATTGTATTTATCGTAGCCGACAATATCCACCTGATCGTCACCGGGATACCAGGCGGGAGAAGTGCTGTACACATAGCTGTTATACGTCCAGATCAGGTTGTGCAGGTCGTAGGTTTCTGTAAGCTCGGTATAGAGCTGATCCCACAGCTGCTTATATACCTCTGCGCCTGCCGATGCCCACCAGAACCACGCGCCTTGCCCGTTCAATCCGCCGTTACCCTCTGCTTCATGATAGGGTCTGAAAATAACCGGCACGTTGTTATCCTGCAGAATCTGCAGCTGCTCCGCCAAATCCGCTATAGCCAGCTGTACGTATTGATACTCTTTCGTCCCGGGAATGACTGCATTGGCTGTATTAAAATTAGTTTCCGTCGGCTTATAGGTGGCTTCCTTCCAATCCACAAATTCCCCCAGCTGATAGGCAGTGAAATCCCGGGGAACTGTGAGATGCCAGCTGTTGGTCGCGATCCCGCCCCGGTTATTCACCCAATCGATCATCCGGGCAGTTGTGCCGTCCTCCCAGCCGTACAGCGGATTGTAGTTCATCAGATCGAACCCGCGGATGGCCGGATACTTGCCGGTTAAATTGTGTATCCAGTCGAACTCCAGCTCGGAATTCCCATCATTGCCTCCCCCGTAAATCTCCTGCTGGCCGGAGAGCATATGATTTCCGTACACCTCTGTCAAATAATTCATCAGCAGCTGAGTTTCCGGGGTAGCTTGAGTATCACTGAGGACAGGCTGCACATCCAGGGGGTCCAGATCGGCAACATCCACAGTGAAGCTGTCAAAGTAAGCGAAGCCCCAGCCCGCCTTCAGCTGAATGGTGTTACTGCCCTGATTCAGCTTGTGATAGCCAAAATCGAAATCCGACCACGTGGTCGTGTAAGGCAGCATATACGAACCTTTCGTAACGCCGTTAACGTTCAACGATTGAAGCCGGCCGTCTGCGCTAAGCTCCTGCATATAACGGGTAGAGATCGTGTACATGCCAGTTTCCGGGACCGTCACATTGAAGGTAATGGTGCCTGAATTCTGCATCCAGACAAAACCGCTCCCGGTGTAGCCGGGCTTAGGTTGTCCGTAAATTTGGGTCGTCACTTGAAGATCGGAGGTGAGCTGAGCATTTTCGCTTTCAATTGTGAAAAGTGCGTTGTCTGCATGAACGGGCGGCGCTGTCATCACTCCAAGCAGCAGAGTAAATGCCAGCAGAATTGCGCTAGCCTTCTTGAGCAAATTTTTCATTTCCACCTTTCCTCCCCATGATAAAATGGTAAATACTTGATCAATCTATCAAGTCTTGGATGCGCTTTCATAGCAAAGATAACATACATTCCATATTTTGTAAATCGTTGAATATTGAAAATAATGTACCCTGATGCAGGCGCACTAAAAAACTCCCGCTAATAGATTAGCAGGAGTTCCTATAGAGAGGTTCAACATTAATCATACAAGACTTCAATCATTTGCCTTGTCTTCGCCAGCTGCTCCACCGTTAAATCATGCTGGGCAGAGGCATATACGCTAAAGACAATATCGAGCACAAATAACTGGGCGAATCTCGAGCTTGTTGCTGCACTGCGAAGCTTTGCTTCCGGCGCACGTGATGTAAATAGAGAAACATCCGCGAGCTGGGCAAGCTTGTTATTTCCGGGACGGGTAAGGCTGATCGTTTTGATCCCCTGCTCCTTGGCCCGTTTTGTTAATTGAATGACCTCTCTCGTTTCACCGCTATACGAAATCCCCCAGAAGACGGCGTTTTCTGATTTCGTAGCCATGGCTGCTGCCAATAAATGACGGTCTGAAATAGCATATACATTTTTGCCGAGCCGAAGCCATTTCTGTGCTGCATCCTCTGCAATGATAAAAGAGGCGCCTATCCCATAAACATAAATAACCTCAGCCTGTTGTAACAGACTCACGGCCTGCTCGATCGATTGCGCGTCCAGTTGACTGGCCGTATTCTGAAAGGTCAATATGGTATTGGACAGCATTTTATCAATGATAGAATGCACCGTTTCATTGGATTCAACATCAAAGTAGCCCACATAATTCGTGTTCTCTACTTCAGCGGATAAACGGATCTTCAGAGCGGGGAAACCCTCGATGCCCACAGACCGGCAAAAACGGACAACCGCCGCACTGCTTGCCTCCGCTTTGGCTGCTAACTCATGTATGGTCATATGCATCACTTCTTTAGCATTGGCAAGAATGTACTCAGCTACTTTTTTTTCTGATTCCGGCAGTTCATTTAATACCAGTTCAATTTGGGAAATCATACTTCCTGCTACCAAGTTCCAAGCTCCTCTCCTCAGTCTATTCTCCTTATTGTAACAAAATAGAGGGGAGTAATCATTAAGTAGCAGCTGTGAAGCTAAAGCGCCTTCCGCCTTGTCTCACGTAGTCCAATAGAGGAAGGTCCTCTTCTATCACATGGCCAATCACATTAACAGCTTCATGTGCCGGCAGATCTCTTAATGTGATCTGTAACTCATGTTCATAGCGGCCATACAAATAATTATCGACGGTAATCGTTCCTCTAGGCCGCTTGTTCGTATGCATAGGCGCGATACTTCGGGTCATTACAAAACGTTCCTGATCTGTCCGGGCAGTTTCTGAGCGAACTACATCACGGGCAGCGTCCAGGCGGTTCAGGTGGACCTTATCCCATAGGGCATAAGGCAATTCTTTGATTACCCGCAAAGGAATAGTCCCATCTTCATACCGCTGAAATTGAATCTGAGACCCTTCTGAAAGGGTTAAATCGCCAACGAAAATTTTGTCCACCGCGCAATCCTTCTCTAATTCCAGATAAGCTAAAAAAGAAGATTGATTCCTGTGCTTCTCTAAGGTAGGCAAGCTTTGAAATAACGGTTTTCGCTTCAGCCCGTCTCCCGGAATAAAGGCCATTGTCGTAATGCCTTCCGCCTGCAGCCATCTGTTCTTCGCTATAAATGCTTCTTTATCCAGACCTGTCTCCGGGCGGGGATAATAATTATGCCAGGCCTGGGTATTCTCAAGACAAATATGATGCTCTTTTAAGTCAGCCAAGAACTCTGGGGTTAAGGTGCTGGCATTTAAGGCAATTTTCATTTTGTGTGAGTAGGCTGCAATTTCATCGGCGCTAAATCCAAAATCCATCCGCAAACCTGTAACACCAGCTTCTAATAGAAAGGGAAATGAAAATTTCTCCAATGCTTTTCCGGAAATATCCGCCATCAGGTCCATTCCTAACCGCCGGGCAGCGTCTGCGATCTCCAGCAATTTCTCCTTCAATTGTCCGATATCATCTTCCGGCATATGAAGAGAGGTGAATATCTCCGTACAGCCTGCAGCCTTCATTTGTTCCATATACTTGACGTTGTCTTCTAACGTGCGGTCCGCCACAAAAATTGAAATTCCGAGCAATGGAATCACCTCAAAAGTTCGAATCAGTTAATCCTGTTCTGCCATAGCCTCTTTGGGTGTGCCGAAGAGATAAGTGGCAATAAATCCGCCAGCGTAAGCCGCAATTAATCCTATGACGTATTTCAGCCATAATCCATTGGCGATCAAGGGAATTAACGCAACCCCGGAAGGACCAATGGCAATCGCTCCAACGTTGCCGAATAAGCCAATAACCGCACCGCCAATCCCTCCGCCAATACAAGCTGTAATAAACGGCCGGCCCAGCGGCAAGGTAACCCCATAAATCAATGGCTCGCCGATCCCCAGAATACCAACCGGAAGTGCGCCTTTAATCATGTTTGTTAATGATTTATTCTTCTTGCAGCGAATCCATAATGCAATGGAAGCCCCAACCTGACCCGCACCAGCCATAGCCAGCATCGGAAGCAACAGCGTCATCCCTGAATCATTGATCATCTCAATATGAATCGGCGTCAATACCTGATGCAGTCCTAACATAACAAGCGGAAGGAACGCTGCTCCTAATACGAAGCCTGAGAATGCACCGCCAACCTCTAGCGTCCAGTTGATAGCTCCAATTAAATTGGTGGAAATAAATCCGGCGAATGGCATAATGAAAAATATCGTAATCAGACCCACGACTAGTAAAGCTATTGTAGGCGTAACAATAATATCAACGGCATCCGGAATCACTTTACGCAAATATTTCTCCACGATGGATAGAATCCATACGGCGATTAGAACGCCGATAACCCCACCTTGCCCTGCCGTTAAGGGTGCACCAGTAAATATATTAAAGATGGGCAGGTCAGCTGTAACCCCTGTTAAGAGCGTCACCCCGCCGATCACGCCACCAAGCGCAGGAGTAGCTCCAAATTCTTTAGCTGCATTAATACCGACATAAATCACCAGGTAACTGAAAATTGCGTTTTTGATAACATTTAAGATCGTTACATACTGCTGCCAGGTTGCAGTGTCTAAGTTGCCTGCTGTAATATTGTTAGCAAGAATCGAGCCAATACCCGCAATTAAACCGGCTCCAACAAACGCAGGGATAAGCGGTATGAAAATATTCCCGATCTTCCGTAAAAAGTTTTTGAACGGAGTATCATTCTTCTTTTTAAGCTGCGCTTTCATTTGTGCGCCTTTGGCCTGTAATTGTTCCGCCGAAGTTGAAGGATCGCCCTCAGGCCCGCTGTCTTCCAACACTTTACCGAATTCTTCAGCTACCTTGGTCACGACTCCTGGTCCGAGAATGACTTGATACGTTTCATCATCCACCACACCCAGAACCCCGTCGATTTGCTTCAACTCTGCTTCGGCGATCCGGCTGCGGTCCACAACCGTTACACGAAGACGGGTCATGCAATGGGTATAAGAGGATACATTCGCACGGCCACCGATAGCCCCTAGTATTTTGACCGCTAAATCATGATATTTACTCATGTTTTTGCCCCTTTCTTCTTATCGTATTATTGAATCGCCTGACGGACGAAGCCATGTGATTCTTCCAGCCGTTGCACAGCTTCTTCCTTAGTTAGCCCCGCAAGAATCATCACAATGGCAATTTTCGGTTTTTGATCTGCCTGCTTCAGAACACTCTCTGCCGTTTCAGCGTCACAATCTGTCGCATCCATAACAATCCGTTTGGCACGTTCAACAAGCTTTTCATTGGTTAACTGTACATCCACCATTAAATTTCCATATACTTTCCCAGTACCGATCATCGAAGCTGTAGACAGCATATTGCAGATTAATTTCTGCGAACTACCGGCCTTTAAACGTGTTGACCCGGTCAATACTTCCGGTCCGTTTACGACTTCAATCGCAATCCTGGCTATTTTACCAATCGCTGAATCCTTGTTGCAGCTCACGGCTACAGTTGGTGTACCTATAGAATTGGCATATTCTAATCCGCCGATAACATATGGAGTGCGTCCGCTGGCGGCAATTCCGACGACAACATCTTTGGCTGTCAGCTTAATATCCTGTAAATCCTGCACCCCTAATTGTTCGTTGTCCTCTGCACCTTCGACCGCTTTAATAAACGCCCTCTCTCCCCCGGCAATTAGCCCGATGACCTCCTCTGGTGTTGTTCCAAAGGTTGGCGGACATTCAACAGCATCCAATAAGCCGATACGTCCGCTTGTTCCAGCCCCCATATAAATTAAGCGTCCGCCTTGTTTGATCGCCATGGTAATCACTTCTACTGCTTTGGCAATTTGCGGAATCTCTTGTTTAACCGCTTGTGCGACCTTGTGATCTTCTTCATTCATCACTTCCAGAAGTTCAAGAGGAGTTAATTCATCCAGATTCATTGTTTTCTTATTGCGGGTCTCTGTTGTCAAATGCTCTAACATGATTTCCTCATCATCCTTTTCTGTTTATGAAATCGCTCTCTAAGTGAAGAATAACATCACTGAAATATTATTTCAATATTAATTTTATTTAGTTAAAATAAAATATCATTATGGAATATTCCGAAAAAAATGAATACGCAAAAAACAAGCCTCTGTGATGAACACAGGAGCTTGTTTCATACGCTATATATATTGTCCTTTTATCCGCCAATTAATCTGCACCCAACCGGTACATAAAAGTCTTACTTTCCTTCTTACTGCCTGTAAACTTGAACCGCAATTCTGATTTATCATCATTACTCCCTGCGAACTCAATCCCATCGTATTTAAATCCCGTCATATCCAACGGGTCAATTCCGAATTCCTTGTAGAGGAGGATTGCCCGGTTAGCTCCGATATCAATTAACGTCAGGAAGCCTTCTTGTGAGGAGCGGGCAACCAGATAATTCTCGCCTATGGCTTCAATGGCGTAGGTTTGATCCGGCGTATCTGCCAGCTTCGAAACGTTCCAGGTTTGCAGGACGGAAGCATCCGACGCAATCAGCCGGACTGTGTGGCCGTCGTTCATAACAGCGTTACCGCCATATGACTTCAGCTCCAGAGGGGAGAACTGCCAGTAATGGGCAGTCGATTGGCGCAGGATGGCCCCTTTTTTGACAAAAAGGTTGAATACCGTCAGGTTGACCGAAGGTTCACCGCTCGAATTCTGAATCGTCACCAAATCCGCATCTTCTGAAATCTTCACCGATGTCAGCCGTGTACCCGCAATATAATAAGGTTCAAGCTTGGCTGTAGAGGCGCCCATAGAGTGAACCACTCCTGCTGCATCCCGCTTATATAAAGTGCCGTCCACCCCGTTTAAGAAATACGCGTCTTTGCTGGTCTGGCCGTCGCCGACATATTCAGGATAGCTGATGAGCGCCTCCCGGCTGTCCGCATTCCATTTCAGCGAGCCGCCAATGGCATCATTCACGAATCGCAGTGGGATGTAGAGCTGCTTATTCACCTGCTGGAAGGCTGCAGAATACGTGATTTGCTTCCCGTTTACCGTTGCAATGCGGCTCCCGATCTTCATGCTGCCCTTCGTGAACAGATTCCCGATGGTGATCATTTTCGAATGTTCATCGTAACTGACCGTTGTCCCCCTGACATAGAGCATGTCCAGCGAGAGCATTACGGTTCCATTCATTAGGGTGGCTCCTCCTGCTGAGGAGGTGATCTGCGAGTTGTTCAAATAGATACGGATAGCCGGTAAGTTCGCGGTCTGTGCTGTACTAGTAGCTGCTGCTTCCATAGCGGGGGGATGAACAACACCCGTTACAAGAACACTAAGACCAATGATCTGCAGAATTTTTTTAAAAGTAATCATAAAGAGCCCGCCCCTTCCTTTCTCAGAAAATACCATATCTCAAATCATAGCATACAGCAGATAGAATACAAAAATTAAATGGTAGACTGAGAAAAGTCAGGAAAGCGGGACGGGCAGTAAGTATTAGTTATCTCACTTCTTGACGGACACCCGAAGCGCTTGCCTTACGGATCGCATCCATCAGACGATGCACGCGGACCGCCTGGGTGAAATCGGGCAATTCCACCTCTTCCCCGTCAAGCCGCTGCGCCAATCGGGCATAGAGATGAGCCACATTGTACCCGGGACCGGGAGACAGCTGATGTACCTGTGAAGCATACACATCCGGCGTTTCCAGTATCTCCGTCTCACCGGAAGTTCGGACGAGCTGAAGCTTCAGCCGGTCCATCTGAAACATCAGCTGATCCCTCGGAGTGATGACCAGTTCACCCCCGGTTCCGATGATTCGCAGCGTAAATCCAGGTGCACCGCCATTAACGAACTGGGCCGAAACAAGTGCATTCTGTGCCAGCTTCCCGTTAACGAGCACGTGATCCGGTGCATTTGCGGTCACTGATTCACCCGTCTCAAGAATGAGAACCTCAGGGTACTGCGTATCCAGCCTACCGGACACCTCAACGAACGGCGCTACCATATATTCAATTGCATCAAGCACATGTGCCGCACCAATCGTCAGTTGATCTGCCCCGTTAGCTTCATCCAGCAGATAGACATGTGCGAGATCCACTGTCCCGTTCGATGTCGGAAACACAGGCAGGGTAACGATCGTATTCACAGCCAATACACGGCCAATAGCTCCTTCAGCAACCAAGTCCCTGATGTAGCGGACAGTTGGATTGCCCCGTGCCTGAAGACCCACTACATGCTTCACTCCCCGTTCTTCCGCGAGTTCAAGCAGTTCTTCCGCCTCCGCAGTGTTCCTGGCAAGCGGCCATTCACTGTACACATGTTTGCCGGCATTCAAGGCTTCGCGGAGCAGCAGGTCATGTTCGGGCACTTTTACAGTTACCACCACTACGTCAATTCCGGCCTGCCCCGCCATCTCCGATGTACTTGTATAATAAGAGCCGATGCCGTGGAGCTCAGCCGCCGCCTGTGCACTCTCTACCCGAGTGCCGGTTACGGCCTTCACCTCATATGCCTCAAGCGCTGCGAGCGCAGGAATATGAGCCAGTCCACCCCATCCGCCTGCTCCGACGATTCCTGCTCCCCATGAATTTCTTGTCCCCATAGCCATATGTTATTACCTCCTAATTTAGCGTTGTACTGACACGATTGAATATAACCGTTATAATCAAAACAAAAAAGTACGCACTTTTTCGTGATATAGTTACCATTCGGGTACGTTGAAGGAGATCGATGATTATGACATTTGAGCCTAATGAGGGGAATCCCAACGCTATAACCGGCAATACAAAGTACCAGAACCCTACCGAAGCCACCCTGGAGCGGATCGGGGGCAAGTGGAAAACAGCGATTCTCTGCCTGCTGGCCGAGCAAGGAGCACTGCGCAACGGGGAGATGCTGCGCACGCTGTCACCGGTCACCCAAAAAATGCTCACCCAGCAGCTCAAAGAGCTTGAAGCAGACGGGCTTATTCTCCGGACCGTATTCTCGGAAGTGCCTCCTAAAGTGGTCTATGAGCTGACGGACAGCGGACGGTCACTCAGGATGGTTCTTGATCCGCTTTGTGAATGGGGCAAACGGTTTGTTAATACAGTAAAGCGGGACACCCGCACGGGGATTGAATAAATCAAAAAACCTCTGTCATCTAAAATGACAGAAGCTCCTTCAGCGGCGGATTACGCATCCTCCAGATCAGATCACTCTATGTACCTTAAGCCTTAAATAAGATAACAATTTCGGTAATCAGAATCAGCCCGGCAGCAGACAAGCCTAGTGAATTAATGATTGTCAGTGCGTCCGGGTAGTTCTCTTTCCGGAACTGTGAACAGAGCGAAACCGTCCATAATACGCTGAAAAAAAGCCCGGCCGACCCGCAGCCCTGCTCATTCAGCACCTGTCTTCTGCGTTGAAAGAACCGGCCCAGTCCGGCAAAAGTGAACACCATATAAATAATAAGCTCAGCCGATGAAATGGCAATGACCTCGCCTGCAGAAAAAAGATGCATTAATGCGTACTGAATGCTAAAACCCATAATTACTAGCATGTTAAAGGAAACCTTGTGTAAACTCAAGTCTTCTTCCTCCCTTTGCGTAATAATGTACACAGCATTTAGATAACGCTTACATTATAATTGTAAACGTTTTCCTTTTCTGTGATTAATGACGCTTCCGGCCTATAGGATACTATGCATTGTGGGTCTTATCAGCCAAAAATGCATACAAAAAAACCGGAGCTGCGTTGGAAACAGCCCGGTTTCTCTACAAATCTATAAATAGATCATGATTATTTCACCGCTCAACTCACATAGCTCCCAGAAAATCAATCACTGCCTGCGTTTTCTTATCGCCGTTCTTCTCCAGAAGCAACAGGAAATCACCAAGCTGTGTCAGCAGCCTGCTGCCATCGGTCTGCTCAGGACCGGCTTCGGAAAGGGTATTCTCATAAGCGATTACCGCTTCTTCATTGATGACCTGTGTCTTCTGCTCGAACAACGGGGTATTGGGGGTTCCGTAGAACACATACCTTTTGGATACTTCAAAAGCTTTTTTCATCGCCGCATTACGGTTAGAGTTCTTGTAGGTCTGTACAAAGGCTTCATATTGCACTGCCCGTTCCACGACTTGGTACCAGTCCACCTGTAAAGTCCCGTTAATCACAGACGGCTGCTCCGACTCTGCTGCCATCAGATCAATATAAGCCTGCAGATCTTGGCTGATGTACGGCTTGAATACTTTGAAGCTCTTGTACTGAATGAGCGGAATAAACCGGCCGCCGTCCGTTCCCAGCTTATAGTCCATGGCAATCAAGTCTTGCAGTACAACGCGTGAATCGAACAGTTTCACCTTGGAGCGCGCCAGCACCATGGTCATGCCGGAGGTGTATATGCTTTTGATATCTTGTTGAATGGCAGGCGTATTCATGCGTTTGGTGGCTGTGGGCAGATAAGCTTTCAAAGCATTTTCCAGATGCAAAACGGCCAGATTGGCCTCTGCCTGCGTCATTTGACTAATACGATTGACTAAGGTCGCCTGGGCAAGACTGAGCGTGGAAGACTTCTTCACTCTTTGCTCAAATAAGCTGAATGCTGCCGTAGGCTTCACCGCCGCTGCCTCTGTATACTGCGGGAAGGCACCAAGGACGGTAATCCCGGCACCCGTCAATAGCATTGCTGAGCCGAGCGCGGCTGCTACACTTTTCGTAAACCTGGTCTGTCTCATAAGCACACACCTTTCAGAGTTCCTCGGATATAGCTCTCATTTTACCATACATTAACAATAGGTTCGTTATGCTCAAGCCTCTCTCTGCTTTCGCTGATCCAATCCTTGAACCATTCATTATCTGATGAACTGAATGTCTCGTCACCGTCGAAATTCCGGTATGCCCCGATGTAAACAATCAGCTCTCTAAGCTTGAGGAATACAGGGGTTTGCTCCAGCCAATACTGCTCCAAGGTGTTCTCCCGGCTGTACCCCTTCATGAAATGGTCTATAAACCGAAGTGCCTGTTCCTCACGGCTGTCCCGGCCCTCTTCCCCGCCGTATACATAGACCAGATAATATAGCTGAATGGCGATATCCTCTACAAACCAGCTGTACTGCGCCTCATCGAAATCGAATAACGTGATCTTACCTTGCTCACTCACATGGAAATTCCCGAACCCCATATCCCCATGGATAAGTCCGTAAACCTCTCTGTCCTTGGGTAACTCTTGGAGAGTATCGATGATGCTGTAATAAGTCTCTCTTACGCGATGGTGCGAGGGGGGCAGGATATCTATATTTTGCAGATAATAATTAAGATTCCAGTCATGCCGCCGCACAGTGGCATCCGGATGGTCATACCGCTTGGCAAGCGCATGCATCTTCCCTGTAATCCGGCCCAGCTCCTCATAGGTTGCGTTATCGTTCAGGCATTCGGGATAGCCGATGCTGAAATTCCGTTGCGGGTCAGATACATAATCCAGTCCAGCTCGGCTCTAACCTGCTCAGCAGTCCGGTGCATCCCTGGCGTAATTCTTAGAATATACACCCCACCGCTCCGCTGATATTCATATACGAAGTTCTGAAACCCGCCTATGTAAGTTAAGTAATCAGGGTTGATTCCATAACGGCTTGCAGCAATACGCATAATATCTTTTTGATCAAAAATGTCCTTTATAGCATTTTCCATTTAAGTAGGCCTCCGGTGACTTAGTTAGACTGCAATAGCGACTATTAAACTAGTAATAAGCATCATCACACTGACCGGTGCCCAAATTCTTCTCTCCCGAACACTCCGTGTAATGATATTCAAGATGGATGAAAGTACTGAAAAACCAACTACAAACCAAATGCCCACAGCTGCAAATTCAAGCCAACCCGGAAGTATAATCCCCGCCTTGCTCAGCACAATCAGCGCCAGGAAAGCCAAGACTGCAATCTGAACCAGACAAGCCGCACGCATTGGCGCTGGAAGCTTCCCGGGGAACTTTCCACCCATCGCGAACTCTCCCCATGGCATACCAATAGCCAACGCAGCCTGAAAAAGAATGATAATACAAATCAACGCGGAAAATACTATTGCTGAGCTGAATAAGAGCATGCCTCTTTCCTCGCTTCCGATGAGTAATGTCCGGTCCATATAATAGCCAAGATTATCATAGACAACTTTAATGCCACAAAACATAATAAATGTATGTATATAGTTATTTTTGAAGAGGGGCGAAAATTCTGAAATTATCAGAACCTTTTAATACAAAACGTTTGCACTTCCGCTTGCTGAATGTAGAGGACATTGATGTAGTGTATAGACAATTCTCAGATCCGGAGATGTGCAAACATTTCAGCGAACCGCCCTGTAGCTATGAAGAAGTCATAGAAATCATTGAACATTACGCCAACCCAGAGGGAAAAGGCCATCACCGTTACGGCATGTTTGATATTGAAACGGATGCATTCATCGGGACCTGCGGCTATCATTACTGGGATCGTGAGCTTCAACAAGTCGAGATCGGCTATGATATCTGGAAAGAGTATTGGAGACAGGGGTATATGTCGGAAGCCTTACCTGTACTCATCAAAATCTGCTTCGAGCATCTTAACGTGGATTGTATTTATATCCTGACCCATCCCCAAAATGCTGCATCAATAGCCAGTGTGCGCAAGTTTGGATTTGAGGTGTGTGAACCCTGCAGAAGCGTTGATGAGGAACCCCAGGTGTGTATGAAGCTGATGCGGGGTAAGTGGAGTGATTAATGAGGAGCGGATATCTTCTAAATCTACCCCGGCAATCCGCAAGCTATGAGCATGAGTTGCACTATTATTCCACCCGCCCCAGCACCGCCTCCACCTCAGCCAGATTCACCAGAACCCCATCCCGCTGCCTGCCCAGCTCCGCTATACTGCTGTCAATGGCATGCACACGTTCCTGCAGCATGTCACGGGCGAAGCGGAGCACTCCTGCTGTCCCGCAGCCGGATCGCGCCTTATGTCTGAACAGACATTGAATCTCCTTCACCGCAAAGCCCCACTGCTTCAGCTGTGCGATGGCCTGGAAATCCCGGACTTCCTTCTCTCCAAAAGAATAACGGTTCCCCTTAAGCTCCGGTCCCAGCAAAGACAGCTCCATGTAGTAGCGCACGGTATCCGCCGTTGTCCCCATCTCTCTGACAAACGCTCCAATCTGCATCGTCCTCCGCCCCCTTGCCATGGGGTTAACCCCATGTGATTAACTCGTATTATATCCCACTGCAAGGAGGAACAAGAATGATCTATCTCCTAATTGTAATGTACGCACTACTCATGGGTGCCGCCGCCATCATCAAACGCCGGAACCTTCAATTATCACTGACAGCAGCTAACCTTCTTGGTTCATTAGCGCTGCTCTGTACACCTTTTCATCCGCTTTTTCTACCGTTTGGGCTGATCGTGTTACTTTGCTGCGCACTTCGCAACGGTTACGTGCTTCAGGGTCATACCCATCCTCTTCATGTGCTGGTCCGCTGCATACTCTCGCTATACTTATATTTCAGTTACACCCTTTTTTAAAGCAACAAGCGCCGGTACCTGCGGATACTCCCGCTTCCCGGCGCTTGATATGCTACACTCCTTTTATTGTTCCCGCCCTTTAAGCTTCTGTAATTGCTGTGACCAGAAATCCGGCTGGGCGTAGCCGATGTATGAATAATCCAATTCATCACCTTGCGGAGTGGATAATTGAATGCGCAATGCCTTCTTGAGATCAGAGGGATGCAGATCGCCTGTTTTGATAGTTGCGACTTGAACGCCAGCATGTTTAGGGGTACCTGTGACAACTACCTGATTCCCTTTGGTATACACAGCTGTAATCTCCGTTTGAAAAGCAATGATATACAGATCCAGATCCGTTTTGTTCTGAAACAGCGGGAATTGAATGCCTACATTCTGCTGGAAATCGTATTGGCTGGATAGACCAATGTCGTAGGTTGTAAATAACCGGTGGAGTGCGTATTGTATCCGCGTAGGCATGTAACTCCATCTTCCTCCACTATAAGTGCTATGCCAGTGCTTTTCATACACAGGTCTCTGATAGAGAGGGTCATTCTTTATGATAAAGTAAGGAATTCTAATACCTTCCTTAATCACTCCGGAAATGGATATTGTATCTGTAGGCTGGTGAGCCGCAGCCTCTGCTTCCTCTGGCGAGTACATAATGGTAACGGGTTCGCGCGGCTCAAGCTGCTTCAGGCGAAGCTCCAGTTGTTCCAATTGTTCCAATTGTTCAGGGGACTCGGGCAAACTTTGCGCATTAATAGCTGTAGAGGATGCAGCAAGCGTGAGTAACAGGGATAAGATTATTGCCGGACCTTTGCTTAATAATGGCATATAGACCACCTCATCCATAGCTTGTTCCTCACTCCATGGATTTATGTAGCTGAACATGAGGTAACCTATTGAAATCCTGCACACAATACAACATTTCCCTCAATTAATCGGCCCAAATCCAAAATTGTTGTACAATAGGCAGGATTTCTCCTCTTCCAAGCAGCTTAGCAGAATTATTCTTGTATTTCATACAACAATCTTTCCGAGCACCCGGGTTTCTCAGCATCAAAGTTGCAGAACGTACAACAATTTTGTTTACAGTGCTTACTAAGAGGTCTCCGTTCTGCCGGAGAGGATTCTGCCCAACCTATACTATTCAGCGTATATGTGAATTTCATCCCTTATCTCCTGAAGTAATATCAAACAACCCCAACAACCCATCCAGACGATCAATTACATGATCATACCTGCTCACTTCGCCAAATCCGTAACTCGCGTACACAAAAGGAATTCCGGCAATCCCCGCCGCCTTCATATCTCCCTCCGTATCGCCCACATAGACAGGACTGCTTAAGTGATCCCGCTCCATAACCAGCTTGATGTTCTCGCCCTTGGATAGTCCCGTTCTCCCCGGATTCTCGTAGTCTATGAAATACTTCTGCAGCTGATGATATTCATAAAAAGCCTCAATATACCCCGCCTGGCAGTTGCTCACGATGAACAGCTTATATTGAGCAGATAACGCCCTAAGTACTTCTTCCAGCCCTTTATACAGCCTTCCGCCTTGCTTCGCCAGATAAAGACACTCTACTTCACAGCATTCTCTTAGAATTCTATGCCGGGTGTCCTCATCAATATTCGGGAACAGCTTCCGGCCAGCCTCATCTACCTGGAGACCCATGATTCCCTGTAAATCTTCCTTGGTTACTCCGTTCACAACGCCTTGGTAATTGCTAAGCACACTATTCCATCCCACCACTACTACATCCGATGAATCCCATAACGTGCCATCCAGATCAAAAATAATGCTGTCCATTCCATTTCTCCTAACGTTCAGTACGTAGTTGCTGCTGCGGCCGGGCCCAGATCAGATGAATCATATTCAGCGAGTAGCTCTCTACCCTGCTGATCTGCATCCCGGACTCCCGGACCAGTCCAATAATATCCCGGGTGTGATGGCATCCATAGACACGGTACAGCAGCGGATTCAGTGCCCGTTGCAGCATTGACACCATGAAGTTAGAACTGATCCCATGCTCCAACAGCAGGATAGTCCCGTCCGGCTTACACCAGCGGTTAATCTTCTTTAGCATCTCCAGGGGATTCTGATAGCTGCAACAAGATAATGTAGAAACAATAGTATCGAAGGATTGCCCGGGGAAGCTCATTTCTTCCATATCTGCACATACAAAATTGGCGTTCACGTGGTAATGTCCTGCTGCCTGCCGCGCTTTCTCAAGCATTGCGCTGCTGAAATCCGCTGCAGTAATCCTGACCTCCCTGGGATAGTAAGGGAAGTTAGCCCCCGCCCCCACTGCCAGCTCAAGCACATCCCCCTTGGCATGACTTATAAGATTCCGGCGCCAGTGCTGCTGTTTGGGATCTTCCCTTTTGCGGTCATAGTCTGTGGCCTGTTTATCAAAAATACGGATCAGCTTCTGCCTATCCATCTGCGCCGGTCACTCCATTCTTAATAGAGTCGTTTCTCGTAGCTCTCCTGTATGCCTCGCCGGACTACTTCCACAGTAAACTCGGCAGAATTCACATGATCTGCAATGATCGCCGGAGCAGACGGAAGCGAGTTTTCTGCAGGCCAGGAGCCGCTGTCCCATAGCTGCGATCTTTTAAAAGCCTTGGCACAATGCATATAGCACTCCTCCACCTTCACACCAATTCCCAAGGCTGGCCGTTTATCCCGGGCCTTCATTCTATCCAGAATAGCCTCATCTCTGATCACGAAAGCTTGCCCGTTAATCCGCAGGGTCTCTTCAAGCCCCGGGATGATAAAGATTAGTCCTACATTGGGATTAGCGAGGATATTTAGCAAGGAATCCAATCTGCGGTTGCCCGGCCGCTCCGGAATCACCAAATGACCGTCATCCAGCACCACTACCGATCCCGGTGCATCTCCGCGTGGAGAGACATCGCAAGACCCATGTTCATCTGCGGTAGACAGGAATAACAGCGGTGACATAGCGATAAAATTGCGGCAATTGTGATCCAGATGATGGATCGATTTACGCTTCACCACCTCACTGGGATAGCCCAGGAGTTCTCTTAGCTCAGCTTCTGAAGTCAGAATTTCTGTAAAAGGATTATTCATCCAGCGTCCTCGATTCTTGTTTGGCTTCTATAAATAAATTCTACAATCCTATACCCGAAACGTTCCTCAGCGCCAGATCTCCATCCGCTCATCGAGGGTAGAAGTGTGCAGCTCTAGCTGGATTCCATCCGGATCCAAGAAATTAACGGACCAGCCTACTCCACGCTGTATCGGGCCTCTTACAATGGTTACATTACTTTGCTTCAGGATGCCCACAGCCTCATTGAAATCGTTCTCTGCGATATAAAAAGCCACATGATCCATCCCTGCGAATCCGCCTGTGTTTTCCTCAACATCCATCCGCTCGACCAGGCAGACCCAGGCACTTCCCCACTCCAGATAAGCATCCGTTCTGCCGCGGTGTCTAATGGTCATCCCGAGAATGCCATGATAGAAATCAAGGGAGGTCTGCAGGTTGCGTATATTGATTGTAATATGACTAAATCCGGTGACTTTCATTTCAGTCGCTCCTTTTGGGCTTGATTGTTTATCTTGTTAGATCATCTTAGCATTCGTACACCATGCTCATAAACTCATAAGAACTTCCGTTTGTATCCTGCATAAAAGTATGTGCTGCAGTGAATCCGACTTTTAAATACACTTTTATAGCCCTGGCATTAAAGGTTGCTACAGCCAGCGTTATCCGTTCAGGATGGAAATTCACAGTAACATTATGCAGCACCGACTTCAGGAAAGCTTGCCCTGCGCCTCGCCCGGTTAGATCGGGTCTCATGCCTAAACCTATATTACAAATGTTACCCTCAACAGGCTGAACAGTAAAATACCCTGTAAGCTCATCGTCTTGCGATACAGCGTATGTATGATCCCCACGTCCGGCCGGGTCCAGGAATTCGATTAAATCTTCCTCGTCCGCATCCATATCATAAAAAGAATATTCACCTGCATAATGCCAATGGTATGCAATATCTTCAGCTTGAAGCTGTGTTAATGGTTTAATAACTACAGCCATCGCGTAAACCGTTTGTGCAACACTTCAATCTGATGCAGATCTGCCCATTCCTTCAGGTCCTTTATCCCCTGATCTTCCTTGTCAGAGAAACAGAAACAGTACTTGTACGGCACCAACATATTAGCTTTGGGCTTAATTGCGATTACGGGTTTAAAGTATCCTTTGATAAAAATCTTCTTAACCTTACCCGCTTCTATCTCAGTATTCTTAATCTGAAGGACTTCAGGCTTAATCTCAATGCTGAACACTCTGCTACATGTCACCAAGCGAAAAATTAATATCCCCATAATAATTCCACCTGCTATGATGAGTAAATAAATTAAGAAAAGATCGAATCGTTTAGATCTATTAAATAGTATTACTAAGTTTAGCCAGGATAATATCAGTAAAGTAAAGCCTATCGCAGCCCAAATTTCAGAAGGACGTTTGCCTTGATGTGTGATCATCATTTCAATTCACTTCCCCGCTTTGTTCATAATAAAGATCTATTGGATTCTTATTATAATACAGGTAAAAGATGGTATGCAGCAGTCTGTCGTAACATTCTTTGACGGATAGGCGAATCCCTTAATTTGCGTATTCATTTTTTTGACTAACCGGGTACGAAACTATAAGATGGATGGCATGAGAGTGATTACAGATCAGGAGGGACAGCCATGGAAGTGTTTGCAGAGTATTTAGCCAAAATCGATAATCCGGTACACCGCGCTGCGACGGAAGAGGTACTGGCCTGGGTGATTCAGGAATTCCCCCAATTGACGCCGAAAATTGCCTGGAACCAGCCGATGTTCACCGATCACGGAACCTATATCATCGGCTTCAGCGTATCCAAAGCGCATCTGGCTGTTGCTCCCGAGAAGGCGGGTATGGATCATTTTGCCGATGCCATTAAGCAGGCTGGCTTAGATCACACCAAGCTGCTGGTGCGTATGAAATGGACGAGCCCGGTTGATTACACCATACTCAGACAAATGATCGAATACAATATTGCGGATAAGGCTGACTGTACAACTTTTTGGCGGGCATAGAAGACTCTGCTGAAACACGGATCGCCCATGACGAAAAGGACGTGCAGGATAGCACGTCCATAGTATGACATATCATTTTACAGGATAACTCCAGTGACAATCTTACGGTGATCCGATACATAAGCTCTGAATTTGTTCTCTTGCGCTGCATCCTCGAACGATTGCTTAGCAATGAACCAGTATTCCTGTTGACCATGGAACAGTAAGTAATAACCTTTATTCTCCCACACCCGGGTGAAGGAGCCCCATTTCATTATGGACTGATCTTCTTCCGGACTAAAGTTGATCCCTTCTGCATCAAACAGATATTCGAATTCCTTGTTGTACCTTGTATCCGCCGATAGGATCTTTGGCAGTAGCAAGGTACGCATAACCATCGACATCGCGATCGTAAGCACAAGCGTTATCGATATCCCGAGGAGTATAATTGATTCGTTCTTAACGTATAGAATCATACAAACGGCTACAAACACCGCTTGAACCCCAATGGAGAGTATGGATTTCCACGAATGGAAATATAGTGCCCGCGCAACCTTTTGAATATGTTTCCCGTAATGAAAGCTGATTTTCTCCATCTTGTCACCCTTTATCTGTTCACTTAATAACCTCTAGTAGTATAGCATTCATTACACGAAACCCATAGCGGATAAAATAGCTTGCCGCCTTCTTCAATCTACTTTGAACTAGGCTCCACCGCGGGCTCCGGTCCCAGCTTCACGAACAGCGTAGCAATCAGTGCAACCACGAAACCGGTCATGCAGGCAAGCAGAAAACCGCCAAATCCGTCCCCCAGATAAGCGGGTAAAGTCGCCAGACCCGGAAAAGCGAAAGAAATCGCCGACGAGCCGGACAGGCCGACCATTCCGCCTCCAATCGCTCCCGCGCAGCAGACAATAACCATCGGCTTGCGCAAGGGCAGGTTCACACCGAACATCGCGGGCTCGGTAACTCCGAACAAGGCTGAGATAGACGCGGACAAGCATAAGGTTTTGAACCTCTTGTCCTTGGCTTTGATGAACACGGCGAGCGCCGCTCCTGCCTGCGCGAAGGCGGCTGGTCCCATCAGCGCGAGGATGGTATCCGAGCCATGTACGCTGATATTGTTGATTGCCAGCGGTACCAGACTCCAGTGCAATCCGAAGATAACCATCGGCTGAATAATCGCGCCAAGCACCATTCCCGCCCCTACCGAACTGAGGTTGTATACAGAGCGGTATCCTTCAGCAAGCACGTCTCCGGCAAGTGAGCCAATTGGACCGAACACCAGCAGTGTCACGGCGGACACCGTCACAATCGAAATCAACGGTGTAAAAAACTCCCGGATAACCTCAGGCAATATTTTAACGCAGAATCGTTCTACATACACTAAGAGGCCTACCGCAAGGATGATCGGAATGGCGCTCGAAGGATAGTTAACGGGAGTAATACTCATCCCGAGAAAATGTATGATTTCCTTGTTGTCAAACAGCGTGGTCAGGCTCGGGTACAACAGCACCCCGGCAATCACAACAGCAGTAAAGGGGTTAGCCCCGAATTTGCGGGCGGCTGTAAAGGCAAGCAGCAGCGGAAGGTAGTAGAACAGACTGTCCGCCATCGCATTGAGCACCGTATACGTGCCTTCTGTCTTGCTGATGATCTCCAGTGCAGCCGCGCCGGCGAGTAAACCCTTCATAATGCCTGCCGCACTCAGAATATTAACGATTGGAAGAAAGATTCCGGAAATGCCGTCAATGATGACATTGACTATACTTCTCCTGACTTGCTTCACAGGTATTTCCTCATGCTTCTCTTCCATATGGTCCTCCTGCACCTATACTTAAATCTTGACATAAATGACCCGTAAGAAGGGGCACTTTGTTCAAAGCTGTCCTCTTACGGGTCACCGTTAGACCGACATTATTGCCGGCTCTTTAGAATACTTTTGTCGTCCACGATTCGCAGTTCCAGGTATCCGTCACGATATCGCGGTAAAAGTCAGGTTCATGGGAAATCAGCAGGATGCTGCCTTTATAAGCTTTGAGCGCACGCTGCAGCTCTTCCTTGGCATCTACATCGAGATGGTTGGTAGGCTCATCCAGTACAAGCAGGTTGCTATCACGGTTGATCAGCTTGCACAAACGTACTTTGGCTTTCTCGCCCCCGCTTAAGACCGCAATCTTGCTCTCGATATGCTTGGTCGTCAGGCCGCATTTGGCCAGTGCCGCCCGGATTTCAAATTGGGAGTAGGACGGGAACTCGTTCCAGATCTCTTCAATACAGGTGTTGTAATTCGATTCCTTCATTTCCTGTTCGAAATAGCCGATCTCCAGCAGATCACCGAGTCTCACCGAGCCTGAAATGGCTTGAATCTGGCCGAGAATGCTGCGCAGCAGCGTCGTTTTACCAATCCCGTTCGCACCGACAAGGGCTATTTTTTGTCCTCGCTCCATGCTCAGATCAAGAGGTCTGGACAATGGAGAATCGTAGCCGATCACCAGATCCTTGGCTTCAAAAATCACCTTGCCGGAAGTCCGGCCCTGCTTGAAGTTAAATTGCGGCTTCGGCTTCTCCTTGGCAATCTCGATGACATCCATCTTATCCAGCTTCTTCTGCCGGGACATTGCCATATTCCGGGTAGCTACGCTGGCCTTATTGCGCGCAACGAAGTCCTTCAGGTCGGCAATTTCCTGCTGCTGGCGTTTGAAGGCCGATTCCAGCTGCGATTTCTTCGCTTCATACACCTGCTGGAAATACTCATAATCGCCCACGTAACGTGACAGCGACTGATTCTCCATATGATAGATCAGGTTGATTACGCTGTTCAGGAACGGAATGTCATGCGAAATTAGAATGAAGGCATTCTCGTAATCCAGCAAGTAACGCTTCAGCCAGTTGATATGCTGTTCATCCAAATAGTTCGTAGGTTCATCGAGCAGCAGAATGTCCGGTTTCTCCAGCAGCAGCTTAGCCAGCAGAACCTTGGTCCGTTGACCGCCGCTGAGGTCATTAACGTCTTTGTCCAGACCGATGTCGGTAAGACCCAGCCCTCGGGCCGTTTCATCGATTTTGGCATCGATCATATAGAAATCCTGGCTGGTCAGCATGTCCTGAATCGTTCCGACATCCTCCAGCAGCTGCTCCAGCTCCTCCGGGGTGACCTCGCCCATCTTGCCGTACATATCGTTCATCTCTTGTTCCATATCGAACAGATATTGGAAGGCTCCTCGCAGAACATCACGGATGGATTGTCCCTGCTGAAGTACAGCATGCTGATCCAGATAACCGGCGCGCATGCGTTTCGCCCATTCCACCTTGCCTTCGTCCGGCTGCAGCTTGCCGGTAATAATGTTCATGAAGGTCGATTTACCTTCACCATTGGCACCAATCAGACCGATATGCTCACCCTTCAGCAGGCGGAAGGATACATCGGTGAATATGGCCCGGTCTCCGAACCCGTGACTCAGCTTTTCTACATTTAATATGCTCATGAAATTAACACCTTTTCCTTTATTCTATATTCTCGTCATATTATAAAGGCTAAAGCGTCACAACTCCAGACGGTTTGCAAAAAAAGCAGAAAAAACACTAACATGGAGCTAAGTCTGCTTACGCTTTGACCTCTCTTGGGACATAAGCATAGTTCTTGGCTCAATCCAGGCATTTGGCGAAAAGCTCTGTTAACTGGATGCCTCTGTGCCAATCTGTCCCTCCACCTTCAATCGTCCAGCATGCCTCAAGCACGCCTCGTACCACACCCCACATCGCGATTCGGCGAGGGTCCAAGCCAAGGCGTTCGGCCATAATCGCAATCCGGCCCCGTAGTACCTGCTCGCAATCACCACCCCGATCCATATAGTTAAGCAGATACTGGACAGTATCAAAATGAACGTCACCGATGATGCCTTTGGGATCAATAACAACCCATTGCTCTTCTCCTTGACGGAGGATGTTGTCATGATGAAGATCTCCATGCAGCAGGAGGTTCTCTCTCGTGGTCGTAATGAGATACACCAGACACTCTTCGGCATTTTCCACCCAGCTCTCAGGCAGTGGCGCTGCAGCGTTCCCATCGTCGAATCGCTCACGGTATCGCTCTATTGCCGCGAAGTGCTGCTTCATAGAAGGGTATACACTACCCGTTGGCGCAGGAAGATGAAGGCGGTGAAATACTTCGCAAAAAATATCCGTCGCTATCGCATCATCCGCAATCGCCGACAACGGTGTGCCAGGGTCAGCTCCCTCCAGCAGAGCCATTCCCCAATCCTCGTCTGCATCCAGTACACGAATCGCCCCCCGGCCCTCATAGGCACGAAGCGCACTAACTTCCCTGGAAAGCTCATCCTTCAGGAAGGAGGATTTTAGGACTGCCGGCTTCCCGTCACTGAGCTTTGCCCAGAGTACAAAGTTATAGGATAAGTTGGAAAAGGGAGCTTCCGGACTAAAGCCGAAGCGGTTAGCACACTCGGCAATTAAACTGGGCAGCGCCTCCGACCATGCTTCGCCTTGCATACCGTAGAGTTCGTGCATTCTTTTAGTGAAAGTATCCGGGATTGTAAACATGCCGCAATGGCTCCTTTCAGTGAAATCGTTTGGCCTTAAGCCGAATGAACAAGGGTTTTTTTGATAAAGTAATGCTGTGATATCCCAGCCTCTCAAATAAATAATTAATCAGCATCACCAATAATTGCGTACTGCCCCTCTATTCTGCTGGTTGAAGTAACTGTACGTCTTGCCATTCACATCCCAAGTTGAACTTTAAGCCTCCGCATTCCATATTTTCTCCACAATTGACCCGATCTCAACGAGTACGCGACTGCTCTTCTTCACTTCGGGAACTCCAAAATGCAAATCAATCTGAAGCTCAATCTCATCCCAAATCCGCAGCCTGCCCGCTTCTGCAAACCGCATGGCAATGGGTTCTGCCAGTAATGAACATCCGGCTTCGCCTTGAACCAGATTCCCGATTAGAGATTCGTCATCGGCATATATGATGGTCTGCGGGACGATGTTCTGCTTCAGGAAGTAATCTATGGATTGTTTATAGAAAGGACAGCCTTGTGTAGTCCAGATCCATGGCTTCGCGGCAAAATACTCCAGCGTAAGTCCGTTCTCAGGCACAGCCCAGCTGCCGGGATAGACCACAACCATTCTGACGGAATCGAGTCTGATGGAGTGCACGGACGGATGTGGAACTTCCCCGTAGTAGAACCCCGCATGTATCTTTGAGCTGGTCAGTTCCTGGACGAAATCCTCACTTCTTATGTCGATAAAATGCAGTTCTATCTGCGGCAAGCCATCCGAAATCCCCTGGATCAATTGCTCTATACGAAGAAGCTGTCCGTCTGTGTTCAATCCGATGCGGATATTCTCCGTAGGATTCGCCTGCAGTTCAAGCACTTTATTATGAAAATCCGCTGCGGAGGCGAGTATTTTCTGTGCTTCCACAAGCAGCTCCACTCCTTTGTCCGTAAGGGTCATTCCTCTGGGTGTCCGGTGGAAGAGAAGAAAGCCGACCTCTGTCTCCAGGGCTTTGAGATGAGCGCTTGCTGATGGTTGACTCGTGTTAAGCAGCCCTGCCGCCTCTGTTAAGTTGCCTGTCCGGGCAATTTGGACGAAGGTGGTCAATTGATACAGTTCCAATGTTTCTCCCCTCCTTAATATGTCTCCTGATTTGTCTTCAAAGTAGCCATCCGTTTTTCAGATGGAGCCGATCAGAACTTCAAATTGGACCGGTTAATGTTCCATAAATTATAGTAACTGCAGAACGAACCTATAGGAGTGTTGTATTTATGTCTATTTTTATTGCCATGTTCTTCTTTTCGTTATCTATGTCGATTTCGCCCGGACCCGTGAACCTGACGATTCTCTCTGCTGGAGTCAACTATGGTTTTAAACGCTCATTTTCTTTGGTATCCGGCGCAACGGCCGGGTTTACGATTCTACTGATTGCCGTCGGACTAGGGCTATCCAATCTCGTAGCGCAGATGCCGCTATTTTACGACATACTCAGGTATGCAGGGACAGGATATATGTGTTATATCGGTTACAAAATTATTGTCTCACGCCCGGAGATCACCTTCAAGGAGGAGCAGCTGCCGCGTTATCGTCACGGGTTTCTAATGCAATGGCTTAATCCGAAGGCTTGGATTGCCTGTCTCTCCGGTGTTTCCGCCTTTAGTCTGAATAATTCTCCTGATTTGCTGCTTAGCTTTGTGTGTATTTATTTTCTTATTTGCTATCTTTCATTGGCTGCCTGGGCTCTGTTAGGCTCGAAACTGCAATTCCTCACGAAAAGAAGGAACGGGATTAAGGCTTTTAACATTGCGATGGGAGGGACGTTAATGATTGTTGCTGTCTACCTCTTATGTTCACACTAATAGAGCCAGCTAACCCATTCCTTGAATACAAGGAAATGCAGTACTAACACGGACAGATTAAGCAGCAGTCCAAGTATAGCCCATTTATTTCTCGAAATAATCCCCAGCACACTAATGCAAATGGCGAATAGCAGGAAGAAGTATACCAGATAGATTAAAAAGTCTGCGTTAAGCTCCAAGACTTCCGAACCTGAATTATTTAACCAGATATCGTCATACAGGCTCTTGTTCTTGCTGATTGTATATATCAATAGACCGGTGATACCAACCGATGACAATAACACGGGAACAGCAGTTAAGCCTTTGATGTTCTTCTTGTGTCTTCCCGAAGTTACTGACCATAGACCATATACAACGAAGACTACAACAAGACAGACCAAGTACAGCTGATAGAAATAAAACCCTTCTTCCCGGTCCCCGGTTCCGCCGCCATCCGGACCTGAAGCGTATAAGAGCAGATTAGTAATGACCAGAATGAAATTCAGGACTCCGTATTTGATTGTGCTGCTTCCGATGCCTTCATACTTTTTCATGATTACGTCCTTTCTTGCGTACGTTGTGTCCTCAGAATAAACTTCAATAAATAACCCATCATTTCCTCTAAAAAGCAAAAAAGACGCTAACCCGATGTATTTCTACATCCGTTAACGTCTTTCAGTGAAGTGGATTACGTACGGCGCATATACGCGCGCACCGTGATCGGAGCGAAAATAGCGACAATGACTGCGGCACCGATAAGAGAGTAAACCAGGTCGCTGCCTACCGTTCCATTGTTGACCAGATTACGGACGGCGGTGACCAGATGCGAGATTGGATTGATATTTACAAACCACTGCAGCCATTTCGGCATCGTATCAACCGGCACGAACGCATTCGAGAGGAAGGTTAACGGGAACAGTACGATCATCGAGATCCCCTGCACACTGGAAGCTGTGCGGGCGATTACACCGAAGAAAGCGAAGATCCAGCTAATCGCCCATGAGCATCCGATAACAAGTACAGCTGCAAGCGCAACATTTCCGATGCCGCCTTCTGGACGCAAGCCCATGATGTAACCCATAACGAAGGTGAGCACAGTAGCAATGGTATAACGGATAGTATCTGCGAGCAGCGCGCCCGCCAGAGGAGCAATCCGTGCGATCGGCAGTGATTTGAAGCGGTCAAACACACCTTTTTCCATATCCTCCCGCAGCTGGACACCTGTGACGACAGAGGTCGTAATTACGGTCTGCACTAAGATACCCGGGATAATCACCGGCAAATAGCTTGCCACATCACCGGCAATTGCCCCGCCAAAGATATAGGTGAACATCAGCGTGAAGATAATCGGCTGGAAGGTGACGTCAAACAATTGTTCCGGTGTCCGCCGGATCTTGAGCAGCCCCCTATAGGCCATCGTTAAAGAATTGCGTACCGCCTGGCCGAAGCCTGTATGATTCTTCAGACGTCGTTCTGTCCCCGGCTTGATGAATGTACTCATGCCATTACCCCCTGCTTCTTCTTGGCTGATCCGGCTGCATATCCGGCCTCTTCCTTCACTCCATCACCGGTTAAGGTGAGGAATACTTCATCGAGCGTCGGCTTCTGCACACTCATCTCCAGCAGCGGAATTCCCGCCCCGCGAAGCGCGATCAGAAGGTCGGTTACCCGGTCAACATCGCCCATCGGCGCCATGATTTTTGCCGACTCTGACGACACATTGGACCGCACCTGAAGCACCCGCTCGACGATTAGACGGGCATTCCCCATATCCTGCGGGTTCAAGACCTTCAGATGCAGCGAGGAGTTGCCGACGGAAGCCTTCAATTCATCTACGGTGCCCTCTGCAACCACCTTCCCGGTGTCGATCACGGCAATCCGGTCAGCCAGCTGATCCGCCTCTTCCAGATACTGCGTGGTTAACAATACGGTTGACCCGGTCGATACAAGCCGCCGGATGGTGTCCCACATTTGATTGCGCGTCCGCGGATCAAGTCCGGTCGTTGGTTCATCCAGGAAAATGAGCGGCGGCTGTGCAATCAGACTGGCGGCCAGATCCAGCCGCCGGCGCATCCCGCCGGAGAAATTCTTCAGCGGTCGCTTCGCTGCCTCAGTCAAACCGAATTCCTCCAGCAACTCTGCGGCTTTGTTTCGCGACTCACTCCGTCCCAGTCCGAGCAACCGGGAGAAGATGATCAGATTCTCTGTCGCACTGAGTGACTCATCCACCGATGCATATTGACCCGTTACCCCGATTAACTGACGCACGATCTGCGGTTCTTTAACCACATCATGTCCGAAGATACGCGCCGAACCTGCGTCAGGCCGCAGTAAAGTGGCCAGCATGCGGATTACGGTTGTCTTGCCGGCCCCGTTCGGACCCAGCACGCCGTAGATCATCCCTGTGCCCACTTTGAGGTCCACACCATCGACTGCACGGTTGCTGCCGTACTTTTTGACAAGCCCTTGGGCTTCGATGGCATAGCTGCCAGTCTCCTGCGCTCTTCCTGATTGTTGTACTTGATTCATTCTTTATTCCTCCTAGACAACTGAATGTATTAGGATGGTAACCGACTTTTTTAAACTGAATATAAACGTGCAATTTATCCGCCGGATTGCTTTTCCCACGTCTTATTAAAGCAAAAATCCGATCCCTTGGGATCGGACTGAAGAAGTACGCTTGCAGACGTACACCTTAAATACAATATTATTAATCATATCCGCCCTCGGCTTCCGGTAATTCTTGATACGCATCCTTACCGGCTACGATGTCCGCGATGAAGGTCCGCAGCTCCAACAGTTGCTCGGCATCTTCTGTAAGCTCACAATTCTCACCAGACCAGCTCAAATCACGTGTAACTCCGTCTACAGTAATCTGCCAGCTATCTTCCTGATAGGGGGTGACGGCACAATTCTGCCTGGCGGGCACAAGCTCCATCGTCCCCATAATGTTGATTTCTCTCATTTGGTCATAGATGCTGCGCATTTCATCCCCGGTCAGAGTAACATTGGCTGTAGCAGTCCCGTTCATGATCAGATCCTTTACCACTATATCCTGATACGTATTGATCTCATTCTTGGTGGATTCTCCATAGCCATACCGGACCAGAAAGTCGAAATCTCCGGGCATTTGTTCCGGCATTTCCTGCTGCTCCGGAGCGGGTTCTGCTTCATTATGTGTATTACAGCCTGCTATAAGCAGTACTGCCAGCAGCAATAAGTATAATTTATTCACTGTATCCGCCTCCAGCATGTTCTTAGGTATTATTACACAATAAACAGCCGTGGCAAGACAAGTAAATATCATGAATCTCGCATTTCGGGTACCCGATAGGGATCGTAGGATTATTATCATCTTCTTCAATTTTTGACCACTCTAAATAACTGCCCATCTTAATGCTGTCTTTATCAAAAGCAAAAATCATCCGCTGAAACTTTAATAAGCATTCTATGATCCAATCTTCCCGGGGTTTATAATTCAGCCGCTCCCAACCATGACGTTCCATTGCTCCTGAAATCGTGCGTAAGATAAAATCCCTTTCCCGTTCAAACGATTCTATAGTCCACGGCATATCATCGATATCAAAACCGACAGTTCCTATGCCTACCACTGACTGGTCCCGCTGAGCTAACCAGATCACCATTTCTTTCTCGCGGTTGTTTTCTGCAAACATAGACCCGCTGAGCACCAGCACCTCAATAAAAAAGGAGGTCAGACTATTCGACATTTTTAACGACTCAATACTTTCGCCAAAGTGCTCTGGCATAGATATCCGGTTGCCTATATGTATGTCCCCTTTCCGCTTCCGTAAACTTCCGGTACAGAATTATATCGGACTCAAAGCATCCCAGAGCTGCGTAGCGAATTCGTTATCGATTTGGAAATACATTCTGGCAAATCCGTAATCAATGTAACCGCCTTTGATCATTATCAAAGTAACCTCAGTGCCATCTTTTAAATGAATTGTAATTCGTTTGTAGCGTTCATCATTGTCATAGTCGCCCAATTGTCCATCCATGCCCTCATGTACAGATAATCTGGCATCATACAACTGATCAACCAGGGTGTTGATCAATTCCAAATCAGGAACCGGGTGTAACTGATCTATACCTGTTCTCCACTCAGAGTAGCTTTGATATTGGGCACTAACCACATTGCCGGCCATTTTAAAGGGTTTAAAAAAATCTCTGCCCGCACTTAACGGCAACCCGCCCGTACACTCATAAAATACAGCTTGAACATACGAATGCTCTTCAGAATATGTCATTATTCGGAAATTCTTATTATAGCCCTTCACAGCATAGACATCTGCCTTGTCAACTGTTGAAGCTAGATTATTGTCCTTCTTCCCCTGCTGCTTCCAACCGTTAAGATTGCCTTTAGCCGTTCCAAGCTTCTTCCCTCTCAAATTTATTGCTTGTTCGGGCGGGATTTCCGTATACGTTTGAGTGTACACTTTGCCGTTATAATATATCATTCCTAACATCGTTGCATTGAGAATCCCCTCCGTCTGTGACGGCAAGGTAAAGACTGGCGATATTATTCCTCCCTTTGGGGCTACGGGTTCCTGATCTTTAACAGGGCGCAGAAAGAGTGCACCGCCAATAAGGATCACCAGCGCTGCTGCTGCGATTCCGGCTTTTAACCAGCCGTGTCTGGAGCGGAAAAAGGATACTATCATGGTTTGGAACCTCAACAAAATACTGCACTCCCTCAATTTACATTATTTAACTTTACATATAATACTAATATTTATATTAATGTTACAATTCATAATTATCAATAAGATTCAACACACCAGCTCATCTAAACAGCAACAAAGGCGCGGTAGAGAACTGTTGTCCCCTCCGCGCCTTTGCCCATGCTTATGCACTGCCTATACCTGATTCCAGCATCTGCCGGTTTCAGATTTCTATGAACCGCCAGCCCCGCATATTATGCTTACCGCCAATTCTTCACTTCTACCCATGCTGCATCCGGGCCGCTCCGTTCAAATGCCGTACCTACGGCTCCTCTAAAAGGCTCCAGTAAACCCGGGTCGCGGTCAATCAGATCGTACACATTCATGATCGCGGTATTCTTGGGATCACTCAGGTATGCTCCATCCTCATCCCCGGTGAATAGCCTCCATCCGCTGTCCTGCTCCCGTGTGGCTGCTTCACGGTACATCCAGCGAACCCCGCTGCCGGGCAGCATGCATTTCTTGGTCACCAGCGCCGCCTTCTCGCCTACCTCGACCCACGCCGGGTCTCCTTCTCGCAGAATTGTCCGGGCAATATGTCTGGGCTCGAATTCCACGGTATCTCCAGGTTGCAGTGTCTGTATCACTCCGGGCACATTCGTCAGCAGCCCCGTATAACGTCCGGTAACCGGATCTTGCCCGGTAATCTCCACCCACATCCGTTCAGCGCGGGGTTCTCCTTCTTTCGGGTTCGTCAGGATGAAATGCAGCCTAACCATTCTTCCTGGGTTCTGGGTCATCCGTTCTTGCCGGGAGGGAATAAAGAAAGAATTAGGATGCTGCCGGCTCACTTCTTCCACATCTTCCAAAGTCCATTCCATAACGTGTGCCTCCTAGTCTGTAGTGCTAGACTACCATTACCCCATTGCGGGAGACACGATTCATTTGGACGGGAAAATCCACCCATCTTAAGCTCAGGCACAGGGACAATTAAAGGAGTTTCGATTCCTGTACAGGTATCCATATTTCACTTCTGTACGCTGGCGAAGTTGTATCCTTGCTCTCATTCCAGAGGATCTCCGGCCCTTCTACCTGCTCGTAATTGGAAGAGGGGAACCATTCGGAATAAATCCGGCCCCAGATATTCTGGAGCGTATCCGGAAACGGCCCCACCGCTTCAAATACAGCCCATGTAGACGCAGGGACTTCAAGTCTGGCATAGGACGGAGGGCAGTCTAGTGTGGTAGCTACACCAATATAATGATCGAGCTCCCCCCGTTCCTCCATCCGCCCTTCGGAGAAATTCACCGATGCGCTGATCATCCCCGCTGGAACGATGTTGGACAGCTGCTTCAGTTCTGTAATGATCTCCATATTGAGACTCTGCCACATCGCCGCGATTTCCGGATTCACTCCGTTGAACTGAATAGGCACCCTTTTCTTCAGTCCGACGATGCTAAAAGCCGCTTTCTCTTCCATACGGTAATTCATTTCACTGCCTCCTCTGATCGTTAATTGAAAAGTCATCCGAGGAAAGGCCTTCAGCGGTGTCCCTGCGCTTCTTGCTTCCGACGGCGTCACGCCGTGAACCAGCTGGAAGGCCTTGGTGAAGGCATCTGGTGAACTATAACCAAATTCCAGGGCCAGATCAATAATCCGCTGCTGGCTGCCCTGCAGTTTGAATGCGGCCAGTGTGAGACGTCTGCGGCGGATGTATTCCGACAGCGGAATACCTGCCAGAAAGGAGAACATCCGCGTGAAATGATACTCCGAGCATAACGCCCGCCTCGCTGCCTCCCTGACATCCACCTCACCCTCCAGATGCTCTTCAATATAGGAGAGTGCCGCGTTCATATTTTCGAGCAGGTTCATCGTTTATCACCCTTTCCTCACAATCAGATTAACATCTATACAGAGAGCGGTTCCGACAGTTCCTGCACCAGATTGACGGGTACTGCCCACTGGCGCAGCAGTAATTCTGCCATAATATAGTTGAATATATATGAAGACAATCCGATCTATTGTATTGATAATAAAGCATAGATAATATATACAATAAATTTTTCCCGAGCGTGGGAAAGACGGAGGAACGAAATGAAGCTTGTACCGAACTGCATAACGCTCAGCCGGATCGGGCTGGCACTCCTGCTGTTATGGCTTGAGCCGCTGGGCGGGGGCTTCACTGCTGTCTATATCCTGTGCGGAATCACAGATATGCTGGACGGGCCGATTGCCAGAAAAACCGGAACAATCAGCAGTCTCGGTGCCAAGCTTGACTCCCTGGCCGACATGACGCTGGTAGGCACTGCATTATATACATTGTATCCGTTCCTTGGACTTACACCTGGGGTTCTCCTCTGGATCATGCTGATCGCCTTAATCCGGGGTGCCTCCATGCTGACCGCGCTGCGCAAATTCCGGACCTACGGGAGCATTCATACCTATGGCAACAAACTCGCCGGACTCCTGTTATTTATCACACCTCTGCTGCTTCCGTATATCCATCAAGGAGTCTGGACTGCTGTTGTATGCACCGTAGCCACTTTATCCGCAGTGGAGGAATTCATCATCCTTCTGAGCTCAAGCCAGCTGCAGCTGGACCGGAAGGGGCTGTATCGACGGCGCTAATCCTCAGTACATACACCCCAAAGAACCCATAACACACACAACGGGTTCTCCGGTAACACTGCCTATTCTTCTATAGTCCCGCACACCACGAATACTTAGCCTACCGGTCCGGCATCCGCAAAGCTCCTGATTAACGCCTTGACCTGTCGTCTGGAGGTTACGGTGATGACTTGCTGATGAGCGCCGGCCTGCCGGAGTCTCGCAATGGTGTTGTCCCGGCTTCGTGTCTTGTAGCTCCAGACCCATTTCACGAACGCAAAGTCGAGCTTCTCCGGACAGCCTTCGTTCATATCGGGTCTGGTTTGGTTATGATACATCAGACGCCGCTTCACAATCCGGTACATACATAAGAGCCTCGGCAGATCCAGAAAAATGATGACATCCGCCCGCTTGATCCTGATATCCATCGTCCTTGAGTAGTTGCCATCCATAATCCACTGCTCTTGATCCGTATATTGCCGGACCAGCCCGTCCCATTCCTCATCCGGCTTGGAGATCCAGTCCGGGTTCCAGAAATGGGCGTCCAGATGCACAACCGGAAGATGGAGCAGACCGCCGAGCTGCCGTGCCAAGGTGGATTTGCCCGAGCCTCCTGATCCGAGAATTAGAATCCGGTTCATAAGTTCTCCCTGTCCAATATGACGTAACTACTATCCCTTCAATCCAGCTGCAAGTATTCCCGGATTCCATCCGCGATGGCTAAGGCAACTGCTTCCTGAAACTCATTGGTCCACATCTTCGCCTCATCACCCGGGTTGGTCAAATACCCCAGTTCCAGCAGCACGGACGGCATCTCCGTCTCCCGCAGCACAAAGAAGTTCGCAACCTTGACTCCTCGGTCTTTGAGCCCGCTAGCCAGAATTACGTGCTTATGTATAGTCTCGGCAAAAGCCAGTGATTCGTCATGATAATAAAAGGACTCCGTACCCGATGCCGACGCATCCTCATAGGTATTACCATGGATGGAGATAAATAAATCTGCCGGGAGGTCATTCGCGAACTCCGGCCGGTACAGCTCATGCGTGGAAATGAAAGCATCCCCGGTCCGGGTAAGCTCAATCTGAAGCTGCGGATCATCCGCCAGCTTCTCTGCTATTGCCTGTGATACGCTGAGGTTGAACTCCTTCTCAAACCGTCCGCTCACAGAAGTCGCACCCGGGTCTTCACCGCCGTGCCCCGGATCGATTACGACCTTGTACACAGGTCCGGAATACACTGGATCACTGCTTCCAGGCCCGCTTGTACTATCTGGTTCATGAATTGCCCGATTACCCGCCGCCGGAGCCGCAGCCAGACTTGAGTCTGCGCTATTCCCGCCTGAACCGTTACTGACGCCATCACTGCATGCCGCAAGCAGTAGCAGACTGAGCCATGCGGCAGCTATAATGTACATCTTCTTCATTCCGGTCTCTCCTTATCGCCCACTTCAATTCGTATTCCCTTCCATTTCAGCATACCCAAGGCTGGATAGGCAAGACCTAATCTCACCTATGGATTCATATCTTCACAAAAAAAACTGATGGAGGCCTTTGTCATGGCTCCAATCAGTCTTTTGTTATTTCCATGCTATTTTGCGGGTGTATGCTCTGCTGCCTGCCCGGCATGACTAGAGGAATTCAGCAAGACGAGCCCCCCGATAATGATAAGCAGACTAATACCGGTGAGCAGGTTGAAGGGATCATTCCAGATCAGGATGCCGATGAGTGCAGTTAGCGCCGTCCCTGCCCCGGACCAGATGGCATAAGCCAAGCTTAACGGTATGGTTCTGAGACTAATGGACAAGCTGTAAAAAGCCAAACCCATTCCAATCACTACCCCGATAGACGGCAGCACACTGCTGAATCCGTCGGAGAGCTTGAGCATCGTCGTGCCAAAGATTTCCGAGATGATGGCAATACTTAGTGCAAGATAACTTTTCACAGTTCAACCCTCCGTTGAAAGCTTCAGGAGCACCACACCGCCAATGATGAGGAGCAGTCCTGCTACTTTTTTGACATTCAGACTTTCTTTATAGACCAGTACGCCAACCAATGCGGTTAATGCCGTTCCCACACCTGACCAGATGGCATAAGCCGTCCCGAGGGGGATCTCTTTCAGCGCGAGTGACAGATTGAAGAATGCCAGTCCCATGCCGGCGACCACCGCAATGGATGGAATCAGTCTTTTGAACCCGTTCGATGCCTTAAGCATGGAACTGCCGAAGACCTCACTCACAATAGCTAACGACAATAATACATAAGAATTCACTTGGGTTGCCTCCTAATTAATCATCTCCAGCAATTTGCTGACGACCTTGTCCCGCATTTCACCGCTGATTTCACCGATTCCAAATACCTCCGATAACCACAGGCCGTCTACAGCCAGCCGGACAATCGAGGAGATCACCGGATCAAGTCCATCGTTCTCAATGTTCTGCTGCCAGACAGAGTACTGTTCGCGAAGCTCCTCCAGCAGATCCCCGTTGTTAAAAAGCGCAGCGTTAAGAGCTACGTTCATGCCCTGCTCTTCCTTATCTGCTTCAACGGTGGACTTCAGATAGGCCCGGCTCCATTTCCCTTGATCCCGTGTATCCTGGGCTGCCCTATTCTGAACATCTGTTACGAAATCATTCGTTATTCCTGACACCATGCTTTGAATTAAGGCGTCCTTATTCGGAAAATGATGCAGCAGACCGCCTTTGCTCACCCCTGCTTCGGCGGCCACCGCTTCAAGCGTAAGCTTCTCAATCCCGCTATTCTTGACGACGGTTGAAGCTGCCGCCAGAATCAGACTGCGTTTGGAATTACTGTTCATGTGAATCACCTCTATATTTACTATACCGTCTGGACGGTTTTTTCGTCAAATGAATGACAGGAACAACGTCGTCCGGCAGAAGAATCCAACTGGAGTTTATGCATTATGCAGCTTATCCGGACTGAGTAACTTTGGAGATTTTAGGCCACCACATTGCTCCCTTCAGACTTCTTCTGGGACAGCTCCCTCTGTACAGTTCCCCGGGGAAATCAAGCGCAATACTGCTCCTCATTCCCGCTTCCCGCCCACTTCCGGCGGATTCAGGGGCACTTCTGCCCCTCATTCAGCTCATTTCCCCTATCGCTGGCATATTGTACTCGGTTTTTCGCATACATTCGGCTCATTTCCCCTATCGTTGGCACATTGTACTCGGTTTTTCGCATACATTCGGCTCATCTACCCTATCATGGGCACATTGTATTCGGTTTTTCGCATACATTCGGCTCCTTTCCCTTATCATTGGCACATTGTATTCGGTTTTTCGCATACATTCGATCTGTCTCTCTCGTTCTCTAAAGTCCTTAATCAAGACATACGAATCAACAGATTGCATCCAGGGCCGGCGGCTCAGATACGCTTCTAAAAACTAGCGTGCCCAAGTTCAGTTTTTGGGTATACCAGTCGCCGAATAACAACCTGACTTTCGCGTCTAAACATGGGATCATTTGACCTAACACAAAATCAAATTCATCCTTCAGACGGAGAAGGCTCTGCTCCAAATTCCAATGATACTTATCCCCAACAGACGAATATCATAATTTCCGGGCACGCCCTACACAGCAAAAAACGCCCATCCGCTGATGAGCGTCACGCAACCCTTTTGAACATGGAATTAGTCTATCGACGTTCCTATGATCCTATAACAGTCCCTTAATATAGCCGCTTAACTCTTGAGCAGTCTGCTGATGGGCCATTAACCCCGGATGGGTTCTTGCTCCCGCCGTTTCGTCCGTCATATCCGGCAATTGAAATACTGACACTTTCTTATCGCCAGTGGACTGGATATAAGCATCCACAGCACGATAAATCGCCGGCATCAGCGAAATGCCCAGCATGCCATACGCCCAGAGAATATGGGCAGTGTTGTTATACCGTCTCAGCTTGCCCAGGAATTTCACCACTGCCGCCTCAAAAGCCGCCAGATCCTCATCGTGATAACTGCCGTCTTCCCTCAGCCGCTGCTTATATCTCTGTCCGGTACCTTCATCCACCCATTCAGGGGAATGAAATGCACCGTCATCATTGGTGCCAAGATTAACGACCACGACATCCGGCTGCCAGGATTCGAAATCATTCACCTTATGCGCTCCGAGCGCTTCATTGCGCTCTCCGGTAAGCAGGCCGCAGACCTGCTCATAGATATCTGGAAGATTACCCTTCGGATTGTTATCCCAGCTGGTGAGCACACCCCATCCGCTCTGTGAGATCACCCGGTATTCTGCCTGTACTGCGTCTGCAGTCATAGCCGTATAATTATGTACTCCGCTGAACCAGGCCGGTATCCAGTCCAGCTCCTCCCGGGCTCCGATAACACCTTCACCTGAAGTGATGCTGTCGCCGATGAACTCAAGCCGGTAGGGCTTCGCTTCAACCGGCAGGAACGCTCCGTCTGTCCGGACCGCATGGAACTGCAAATAGCAGCCCGGGTCGCCGCTCATCGCCTGGACCTCTTTTACAATCCGGATATTCTTCACGGTGTCAGGGTTCATCCCGCGGAATACACAGATCCAGTGCCTTCCGGCATTCAGCATCTGTCTGCTGACCGGAACGGAGTTGATCAAGATACTGATCCATGATTCGTATTGGTCATAGCCGGATTCCACCTCAATCCACAGACCGGAAGCCTGGACATTCAACTCGATGGCACTGCCCGTCCAGAACAACGTAACCGGGTCCAGGTCGCCTGTCGTTCTGCCATGAATCTTCAAATGCTCGATTTCAGCAAGCCGCTGTACCTGTAAATGCGCGTTCCTGCTCATTCTGATCCCTCCCGCCCTGTGGCAATCGTGAAGCTGCGGACCTTCATCCATTTGCCGCCGACCCACTCGTCGATGGTTCCCTTCTTCGTCCGGACACAGAACTTATGTGCCGTCCCGCGGTCAAAGCCCGTTGCCTCATACAGCAGATCGTCGCCTTGCTGCCCTTTGAAGTAGACCTGCTTCAGTCCGAGTCTGTTCAATAATTCCAGCTTCACACTTTCGGTATATTGCCGTGAGAATTCTTTTGACATCTATGTTCCTCCTGCGCTAATTAAGTTCTTTAGTGTTTTTCCGGGTCGCTTATATGAGGATAACGTAAAAGCTGCGGATTTACATCTTTATTTTAAATCCCGCTGCCTCAAATCTAGTTGATTTTGAACTCTCCCATGTAATAAAATGAAAAGATTAAATAGAAAAGGATGCGCATACGCAATGCCGTTTAAGGAATCACGCTCGCTAAGTAAAAGATCGATTCTATTCTTCTCTCTGATCATGCTAGTAAAAAGCTATTTCGCCTGGTATTACTTGTTCGAAGACGGGCCGACCTGGACCACATGGCTGAAAGAGATTCCTTTTGTGCTGCTGCTGTTCTGCCTCATCGAATGGTTCGCCACGAAGCGGAAAATTGCCATCTATATGCTCGTCAATCTGCTTATTACCGTTTTATTCTTCTCTCTGATTGTCTATCATAATCATTTTGGCATTATTGCTACTTCTCAGGTCTTCGGCCAGGTCAAGCAGGTGGGAGCCGTCAAGAAAAGTATATTCGCCGTCGTGCACCCTCAATATATGCTTATATTCGTAGACATCATCATCATCAGCCTGGTTATGCTCAGACGCAAGAAGGCGCTGGCTTGGAAGCACTCGATGTCCCGCCCCAGTAACCGCAAGGCGGTTGCCGCCCTGTTCTGTATTTCACTCGTCATGTGTATGATGAATATTTTTCCGAACAAGGCAAGTATGAACGAGAATGTCAAAGCCGAACAAATGGGGATACTCAATTATGAAGCTTATGCCCTGCTGGGCGAACCGGAGGAAGAGCAGATTGATCAAGCGGAGATCTCACAGGCAGGCATTGATAAGACCAAAGGCATTCAGACCCTAGCCAATCCGGTTCTGTACGGGGCCGCCAAGGGCAAGAATCTGATCATCCTGCAAATGGAGTCCTTCCAGAACTTCCTGATCAACCTGTCGGTTGACGGAACGGAAATTACACCCAATTTGAACAAGCTTGCCGCCGAAAGCTACTATTTCCCCCGGTTCTTTCAACAGGTGGGTCAAGGTAACACATCGGATGCCGAGTTTATCGTAAATACTTCCTTCTATGTTCCGCCGGATGGTCCGGCGACGGAAATGTATGCACCGAAAGATCTGCCCAGCTTGCCGAAGCTGCTGCAGGCCCAAGGTTACGATACCGCAACCTTCCATACGAATGAAGTCGATTTCTGGAACCGCGGAGAACTCTACAATGCGCTTGGCTTTAACCGTTATTATGACAAAGCCTACTTCGGTGAAGAGGATACTGTCTTCTATGGTTCATCGGATGAAGTCCTGTACAACAAAACATCTGCAGAGCTGGCCCGGATGGACCAAAGTGAACAGCCCTTCTATTCACATGTGATCTCGATGTCATCGCATAACCCGTTTACCATCCCTGAGAGCAAATACAAGATGACCTTGCCGGAACGTTATGAAGGTACACTTGTTGGAAACTATATCCGTGCCGAGAACTATGCGGATTATGCACTGGGTCAATTTATGGATGAACTCAAAAGCAGCGGGGTATGGGATAACAGCGTGGTTGTACTTTATGGCGATCACCGGGGGCTTCCTATTTTCTCGCTTAAAGACGATGATAAAGCCTTAATGGAGGAAATTCTGGGCCATGAATATAATGAACGCGATCTGATTAATATCCCGCTCATCATTTCAGCTACCGGCATTACGTCTCCAAGTGTGAAGGAGCAGTTAGGCGGACAGGTTGACATTCTCCCTACCGTAGCGAATCTGCTCGGTGTGCCGCTGGACTATCATATTCATTTCGGACAGGATCTGTTGAATCAGACCCATTATAACCTGCTGCCGCAGCGCTATTATCTGCCTACGGGCTCCTTCGTTAATAACGAAGAGCTCTTCTTATCCGGCAGCGGGTTCGAAGACGGACAGCATTATACATTATCCGGTGACGGGACGGAGCTCCTGCAATCGACAGAGGATGAGTTCACCCGCGCACTTGAGCTTCTGAGGATGTCGGACAGTTATGTTACACAGCTGCCGGACCGTGAAGTTAAGGATGAGAGCAGCTCTGATTAAAAGCTAACAAAAATAGAGCCCGGCTCTGGAGAATCTTCTCCAGGACCGGGCTCTTTATCTGTGATCACAGCTGCTTATTCAGGAAATCCTTCACAGCCTGGCCTGCCGACTGCCCTATTGAAATATGTTCCTCGATCAAAATTCAAACCTCCAAGCTATGTATGATCGAAATGTTAGCGGCTGAATCTTCTTATGTTCATCTTATGTATGTATTCTGTTGGCTATCAACACTTAGAGATAACTCTAACTGCCAGCAGTTATATCTCCCGTAGCAAATCGTAATTATTGGTGTCGTAGAGAGCGACCTTCAAATCAATAATATTCAGATTTTTCTTCAATTCATCCATCTGCCGCAGTACTTCCTTACGGTGCTCGATCATAATGCTGCGCCGTGTTTCCTTGGTCGAATCGCCTTCCATAATCAATTCGATGTATTTTTTGATATCTTTAATCGGCATTCCGGTGTTTTTCAGGCAGCAAATCACTTTGACTAGTGATAAATCACCATCAGAAAATATGCGGTTTCCCGCTCCATTGCGTCCCACAAAAGGCAATAACCCCTCCTTATCGTAAAAGCGGAGCGTATGCGCCGTCACCTCGCAAATCGCAGCTACTTCATTGATACTGTACATCCTCTTTCACCTCGAAATGGGTATTTTAAAGACTGCTTGACTTCGATAAGCCTCTAAGTATTAGCATTAAGTATATCGAACGGCTAGCCAACTTACAATTCAGGCGCCGGATGTTAAGCATTCTGGTATGGGCCATAGATACAGTCAAACAGACAAAGGAGAGAAAGAAAATATGGAAAAATTCCCTAAATGGACAGCTTCAAATATTCCCTCACAGCGGGGCCGCTCGGCCATCGTTACCGGTACAGGAGGCATCGGCTACGAAACGGCGCTGGAGCTGGCAAAAAATGGGGCAGAAGTCATCCTCGCTGGCCGCAATGCCGCAAAGGGAGCAGAGTCGGTGAAAAAAATCCGCAGCAGTGTTACCTCAGCCAATATCCGTTTTGAAGAGCTGGATCTTGCCAGCCTAGAGTCGGTACAGGCGTTCGGCGCAAGGATGAATAAGGAGCGGCACAGTCTTGATCTGCTAATCAATAATGCAGGGGTAATGACACCGCCTACCCGCAAACTCACGAAAGATGGCTTTGAGCTTCAATTCGGTACGAATTACCTTGGACATTTCGCGTTGACTGCACATCTGATGCCTTTACTGCGCAAAGGAAATAAACCGCGTGTGATAAGCCTGGGCAGTGTTGCCCACCGGAGCGGCTCAATACATTTTGACGACCTGCAATTTGAACGCCGTTATCATGCCATGGAATCTTATGCGCAATCGAAAATTGCCATGATCATGTTCGCACTGGAGCTGCAGCGGCGCAGTGACGCATCGGGCTGGGGCCTATTGAGCCTTCCGGTTCATCCGGGTGTTTCACGCACAGACCTGCTTCTTAATGGGGCCGGGCCGAACAGCACAGCGGGGATTCTACGCAGGGTCCTGGGGCCAATCTTGTTCCAGCCGGCCGCGCAAGGCGCGCTTCCGACTCTGTTCGCCGCGACATCCCCGGACGCGAAGTCCGGAACTTATTACGGTCCCGGCAGACTCTCAGAAACAAGGGGCTTGCCAAAGCCCGGCAAGATCGCTCCGCAGGGACTGGATGCCGCTGTGGCGGCCAGACTGTGGGAAGTATCCAAACAATTGACGCATGTCGATTTCGATGCAATCGCGAATTCATAAAGGTATCATAGGCACCAATCCTGCCTGCTGATCATACACAGATAGAAAGAAGGGCGGGATGCGGGATGGGTAACATGCGGAATGAACAGGACTGGGCCATCTTTCTGGCTGCCGTCTGCGGACAGACCTATGCACAATTTGAACATGCAGACGGTTCGTTCGTGGTTCCGGCGGACTTCTCGGTCGTGCATAATTTCCGGGCGAAATCCATGGGCGGGATCTCCGAGCCCTTTGGTTTCATTCTGGAATCTCCGCAGGAGATTATTATTGCCTGGCGCGGAAGCAGTTCGACCACCAATTGGCTCTCGAACATGAATGCTGCACAAAAGAAGTTCAAATATATCAGGGAAGACTGCCTGACGCATAGAGGCTTCACAGATATTTATTCGTCGGCACGGGAAGAAATCCTCTCCGTACTCGGCACCTTGTCACCAGAGAAAACGGTATACGTTACAGGGCACAGCCTCGGCGGGGCTCTAGCAACCTTATGTGCTATAGATATTGCTGCTAATTCAGCCCACAGTTCTCCCTGCCTGTATACGTATGGCTCCCCGCGTGCGGGTGACCCTGCATTTGCCAAAGCTTTCAGCAGCTATGTCCGCAGCAGCTTCCGTTATGCCAATCTCTTTGATGTCGCCACCTATGTCCCTCCGACCATCTACAAGCTTCCCCGGCAGGAGAAAAAATACTATTACACCCATGTGCAGACGCTGTACTCATTATCTTTCCAGAACGGGACGGTTGAACTCAATCATGTGCTTAGAAGCTACTTCGCTGTACTGTCGAAGCAACGGCCGGAATTCACTGCAATTTTATGTTCCACGAATCCCGGCTTCTGTCCGGTGCTTGAATTGATTACCTGATCACCGGGGGGAGCCCCTGCATATTGTTAATTAATTCGCCAATATTTGATTCAGGCTCTTCTCCAGCAGTTTCAGTCCTGCTTCCGGCTGAATCCGGTGGCGGATAATATTCTGCAGTTCCTCCGACATTGCAGTGAACAGTGCCGCGTATTTATCGGTTTGCGGGGCGAACTTCACCTGATCCCTGGACTGGATAAACTGGGCGCGGTAAGGCAGCTCCCGGTAAGCCCGGCTCTCTGCGATATCAAGATTCGCCGGGACATGACCCGCCTCCCCCCAGATATGTCCGCCCACCTCTGAGAAATACTTCATGAAGTCCATCGCGCCTTCCTGCTCCTCTTCGCTGACGTAAGCCGGAACAACCAGCGTATGTGAGCTTCCCCAGTGGGCGGCGCTGCCGAAGATCGGCGGGAGAGACATAATACCAATATCAAGGTCATCATTACCCAGATGATGGCCCGCTTCCCATACTCCGCCAAACCAAAGTCCAGCTTGGCCGTTATAGAAGGAGTCCCAAGGTGTATTATCATTCAGATCACTTAATCCCTCTTCGAACAGCTGCTGGTAGAAGGTCAGGACCTTCACCGACTTCTCATTATCGACCGCTGCATGTTTCATATCGGGACTGAACAGCTCTCCGCCTGCCTCATAATACAGATCCAGGAACGATTCCTGGAAATAAGGAGTGTTGACCGCCATCGGCTGTACCCCCGGAACCCGCGCAGCGATCTGCCGCAGCATACGGATGAACCCTGCGGGAGTGTTCTCTTCGAGCTTCGGCGTTCCTTCTGGAGTTAACAATCCGGCCTTGGCCAGTATATCCTTATTGTAATAGAGCATGTGAAAATGCGTATCGAGCGGTACCGCATAATATTGTCCGCTGTAGCTGACGCTCTGCAGGTTCTGTTCACCGATTTCACTCCACTGGAATCCGTCCTGCTCAGCCAGAGCATCCAGCGGAACAATTTGCCCCGCTTTAATGAACGGCGACAACCGGTCCGCATGGACTACGGCTACATCAGGCCCTTTGCCGAAGGACAGAGCAGTGCTCAGCCTGGCATAATATTCGTTAGATTCAAGTCTGAGCTGCTTCACAAACACTTCACTCTGGGAAGCATTATAATCTTTGATAATTCTCTCTACGAATTCACCTTCGCCGCCTCCGAACGGATTCCAGAACGACACCTCGACAGGCATTGTACTCTCCAGGGGACTCTGATTCCCGGAAGAGAGCTCTGCACAGCCCGGCAGCAGGAACAGACACAGCAGCAGAACGGGCAGCATACGGCCCATGATTTTCATCTCACTCCCCCTTTCCGGAACAGGTTCACTCCAGTCATAATCTGTAAGCGTTTACACTAAATCCCACCACCCCAGCCCTCATTGGCCGCTCTTACGGACCAGCCCGCGATATTCCGACGGAGAGACACCAGTGATCTTCTTGAACACTTTGGAGAAATATTTCGGGTCCTGAATCCCGACCAGGGTACCGACATCTCCAGCCTTCAGTTCTCCGGTAAGCAGAGTCTTGGCCTTTTCAATCCTGATCCGGGTCAGATACTCCAGGAAGCTCTCGCCTACTTCCTTCCTGAACAGGTTGGCGAAATAATTCTTGCTTAAGTGTACAAGCCGGCTGATCGACTGCAGGGTAATTTCCTGATCATAGTACTGCTGAATATACTGGGTCGCCTTGATAATGCTGTTCCGGTCGCTATTATACATCTCTATCATATGCTCTACCAGCGCTTCGAAGGCCTGCAGGAACCATAGCCGGCTCTGTTCAAGCGTTTCCAGCATCGACAGCTCGTCGAAGTACTGCTTCTTGAGCTCCAGAACCTGTTCTGCATCCCTGGATACATCGGGCCACAGGGTTGTTAAGATCATCAGCAGCTCTAGGGAGATAATCTGCACGAGATCCGCATCCCGGCGTACAGCCAGCTGCCCGAACAGCTGATTCAGATACTCCTCCAGCTCTCTGGACTGGAAGGCGTACACCATAGACTGGATCTGGCGGCTGCTGATCTGAAGTGCCTCAAGCAGAGATACTTGCGCCTTCAATTCTTCGCTGCCGTGAACCAGAACACGCCCGCTTCCCATAAACAGCTTCTGCCTGGCAGCTTCCACGGCCTGGACATAAGCATTCTTCAGCTCCGCCCACTGCCCGTTCACTCCACTAAGACCAATCGTCGCAATCCAGCCGTATTGAGCAGATAAGCGGCCGATAAGCTCTTCACTACAGCTGCGCACGAAGTCTAGCCAGGCAAATCCTGCAGGCTCTGTGTTAAGCTCTGTGGTTACTATAATATTAAGCTCCCCCTGTCTGTCCGGGAACATCTCATACCCGAGGGCACGCTCAACCCAAATCTGCTCCAGCAGCCTGCGGATCACGGTCTGTCCTTGCCCATACCCCGGCTCAGCACTGCTGCCCAGGCTAATATGCAGCAAATATAGCGGCCGTGAATCCGCAAGTCCCGCCTGTGCGAGTCTACTTCTGTCTATCTGCCCCTGAACCGCCCCCCGCTCCATGAGCTCCAGCAGGAAATTCTCCTTATGCACCGGCTCCGGGTGAGCAGCCTGGGAAGAGACGGGCATATTCTTCTGCACCGCCTCCAGGCTTTCCTTCAATTTAAGCAGCACCAGCTCAAAGTCACGCGGCATCATATCCGATTTGATCATATACTCGGATACACTATGTCTGATCGCTTCCTTGGCATACTGGAAATCTTCGAGGTTGCTGAGGATAATAATCCTGATATCCGGTGAGAGCTTCCGTACCTCGGCAATTAGCTCGATGCCGTCCATCACGGGCATTTTGATATCGGTAATCAGGATATCAGGCAGTCCGGCTGACATTACCTCCAGCGCTTCCCTGCCGTTCGACGCTTCGCCTATGACCTCCATCCCGATGGACTCCCAATTAATCATCGACCGGATTCCATATCTTACGATAAATTCATCTTCTACGATAATGACCCGGTGCATCTCAGCGGTTCCCCCTTATATCCTCTGTCATGAGTGGCAGCTTGATTCGTATGGACGTTCCTGTACCAGGCTCACTGTGAATCTCGATGCCGTACATTTTTCCGCAAATCATCTTAATCCGTTCATCCACATTGGCCAGTCCAATGCCTCCCGGCTTCTCCTCCTCCGGCGCTTGCCCGGCCAGCAGACTACGCGCAAGCGCCGGGTCTATCCCCTTCCCGTTGTCCGCTACTTCGAACCATACCAGATTGCCCGGCGCTTTGCTGCACGATATGCGGATGCGGCCGCCGGACTCCCTATCTCCAAAGGCATGGATAATCGCATTCTCCACAATCGGCTGCAGAATCAGCTTGGGTGTCCGCAGGTGGCGGACTTCATCGTCCATCTCAACAACGGTCTCAATATTGAAGTTGAAGCGGAACTTCTGAATCCCCAGATAACATTGCACATGCTCGATTTCCTCTTCCACCGTAACAGTCTCTTCCCCTTTACCCAGACTGATCCGCAGCAGCCGCGACAATAAGCTGACCATCTCTGCCGCGTTATTGGCTTTCTGAATCAAGGCCGTCCATTTAATAATATCCAGGGTGTTGTAGAGAAAATGCGGGTTAATCTGCGCCTGCAATGCCTTGAGCTCCGCCATCCGTTTCTGATCCTGCTCCAAATATACCGCTTTCAAAAGCTCGTCGATCCGCACAACCATGTAGTTGAAATTATCGCCGAGAATATCGATTTCGTCATGCCGGCTTTTGGCTTTGTAGCGGACGCTGAGCTCGCCGGACATCACCTGCCGCATCAGGCGGATCATCTTCAGAATCGGATTCGTAATGGAATTGGCCAGCACCAGTGCAGCAATGACCGAGAAGACAATGCAGAGCAGCCCGACGAAGATGAAAATCTGCAGCAGACGGTTCGAATCCTGGTACAGCGCAGCCTTGGAAATCACATTCACAACCACCCAGTCATTGGTGTGGAGCTTCTTGGCATTCACAATGAGGCTGTCGCCCTTGTACGTGAGTGGAAATCTCGTCTCCTCCGGGCCGGAGCCTATGAGCTTCTCATAACCTGCCACACCCAGCACCTCAGTCACACTCCTGCCAATTAGTTCACTGTCCGGATAGGAGACCAGCATGCCGCGGCCGTCCATCACGAAGCTTTGCAGATCCCTATTGTTGCTCACCGCCTTCGAGACCAGCTCCTTAATGACATCTTCCCGGATATCCAGGACAGCCACAATCCCCAGCGGACTGTCATCGGATATTTTGTACAATTGTTTGGCTACCGAGAAGACATGGGTACTCTGCGAATTCAGACTGTCTACATAGGTCCCGTAGCGGGTCGGATACCAGCGGAAGTTGCTGCCGCCCTCAAGCGTCTGCAGGAACGGCTCTACCTCGGCGGGCGTGCGCTTGTTCCAGCGGTAGATTCCTTTGATATAGTGATTCCCGGATACAAAAGAAATCGACTGCACATCCTGATTGATCGCCACAATCGTGGACAGCTTCGTCGTCAGCGACAGACTATCCACATCATAGCTGGCCGTGTCTGTCCGATCAAGGGTCCGCAGCATCCCCACGATCTCGTTGTTGTTCAGCACCTGCATCATTATGTCCTTGTACACACCCAGCCGCGTATCCAGATTATCGGCGGTCTGGTACAGCAGATGCTCGGAATATTCGGTTACTTTGTGGTTAATCGTTGATTTGGAGATGGAAAATGAAATAATCCCCATGACCACCAGCGGTGTCAAGGAGAAGAGAACAAGAAGCAGCATCCACTTATAGCGCATGCTGCTCTTCATAATTTTGATCCAGGATATCAAGCGGAGCCGCATGGGCCTGGCAGAACTCTCAGGAGATGTAAGCATGCCCACTATCCTTTCGCGTTTAAGAATTAACCTTTGACACCGGACATCGCCACGCCCTGGACAATATGCCGCTGAAGAAGAATGAACACCAGAATCGTCGGTATCGCCGCAATGGCACTTGCCGTCATAATCAGATTGAGCGACATGTTATTATTCGACAAAAAGGTGGGCAGCCCTGCCGAAAGAATCATATTCTCTTCTGAGGTAATCGCCAGATAAGGCCACAGGAAGTTATTCCAGGAGAGGATAAAGAAGAAGATCCCCACAGAGACCATGGCTGAGCGCGTAAGCGGCAGACAGATACTCCACCATAACCGGAAGCTGCGGCTGCCGTCAATCTGCGCGGCTTCAATATAATCCCTGGGTACCCCGTCCATGAATTGCTTCAGCAGCAGAATGCCGATCGGGTTGGTCAGCCCGGGCAGGATAATCGCCCAGATGTTATCAATCAGCTGCAGATGCAGCGCCGTTTCATAGAGCGGAATCAGTATAGCTTCTGTCGGAATCAGCAGACCTGAAACGATCAGCACATAGAACATTCCCCGCGTCCGGAAAGGCAGCTTCGAGAAGGAGAATGCCGCCAGCGAGCTGAGCAGAATAGAAATGACGGTGGTTAGGACACCTATGACCAGACTGTTCCACGTCCAATGCAGAATTTGCGAGTCCCGGATGACTTTGACATAGTTATCGGTATTCAGATCTGACCAATTCACCCAATCAGCCAGCGTATATACGTTCACACCGTCAGGCTTCAGGGAGGTGAGGAACATCCAGATCAGCGGAAAAACAAACAGCAGCGCAAGCAGAACAGCAGCAATATTTAAAGCAAGCTTCTTCATGAACGTCTCCCTCCTATCCGTCTTTGCGGTCTGTGATTTTGAATTGAACCACGGCGATCAGCAGCATGATGAAGCAGAAGATCATTGATTGCGCTGCGGCCAGGCCGAACATATCCTTCTTGAACCCCGTGACATAGATATAGCGGATCATGGTATTGGTGGAATCTCCCGGCCCGCCGCCGGTCATTATCTGTACCTGTCCGAACAGCTTGAGGCAGTTGATAATCTGATAAAAGATCTGGATCTTCATCACACTGGACAGCCCCGGCAGGGTAATGCTCCAGAATCGCTGCCAGGCATTCGCGCCGTCGATCTTCGCGGCTTCATAATGATCCGTAGGGATTTCCTGCAGTCCGGCCAGGAACAGCACCATCACAAACCCGACGCTCCACCAGTCTGTCGCAATCGTAATCGCCCACCATACGAATCTGTGATCGGTGAGCCAGTTAATATCCGCGTTCATTCCAAGTGAATGCAGTACTGCATTCACCGGACCGTTCTTTGCGTCGAACAGCTTCAGCCAGATGAAGCTGACCACAGAGACGGACAGGACATAGGGCAGGAAGAACACGGAACGGATCAGGGTCCGTACCCAAATCCTCTGGTTGATGATCAGCGCGAGTACCAGTCCAAGCACCAGTACGGTTGGCGCGCACAGCAGCACAAAATAGAATGAGTTCCACAAATACGAATAGAAATCCGGATTCTCTAAGATTTTCTTATAGTTGGCCAATGCAACATACTTCTGCATCCCCTGAATGCCCCAGACATGCAGGCTCATCCAGGCTCCGTTGATTACTGGCCACAAGTAGAACACTGTAAACGGTACCAGGAAGGGGACCAGATAAAAAATAGCTTTCAGTTCCTTCAGTAGGTGTATGGGCTCTCTCCTGCGAAGAGGCGTTGCCGCTTTATTCTCTATTACACTCCGCTCCATCGGTTATTCTCTCCTTCAATTAAGTTTGCGCATGGGCTGGAAGGACAGGCCACCCGCCCTTATCGGCGGCGGGGGCCGTACCTTTCCTGCAGAGGGAGCTAGTTCTCCAGCACTTCGTTAATCTGTTTCTCCAGCTTCACCAGCCCGTCTTCCGGACTCTCGCTGCCGAAGATGATGTTCTGCAGCTCTTCGGAGATAGTGGTAATGATGGTTGTATACTTATCTGTCGGTGGAGCAAATTTCACGGTCTTCTGGGCCTCGATGAATTCGCTGCGGTAAGGCAGACTCTTGTAGACATCGCTGGTGGTTACTTTGCTGTTCGCAGGCACATGACCCGCCTGGCCCCAGGTTTCTCCGCCAATTTCAGAGAAATACTTCATGAACTTGGCTGCCGCCTCCTGCTTCTCAGGGGTTACGTAGGACGGAATTACAAGCGTATGGGAGCTGGCCCAGTGCGTCTGGCTGCCGAAAAAAGGAGGAAGCGGCATTGCGCCGATATGCAGGGATTCATCCCCGAGGAGCAGTCCCGCTTCCCATACACCGCCGAACCAGAAAGCAGCTTTGCCGTTATGGAAGGTATCCCAAGGCGTTTTATCATTGAGATCGGCATACTTATTGTTAAAGACGTCCAGATAGAATTTCAGTACATCCAGCGCCTGCGGATTATTGATGCTGGCTTTGGTCAAGTCCGAATTCAGAATATCCCCGCCGGCTTCATAATAGAGATTGAGGAACGGCTCCTGGAAATAGGGGGTGTTCACAGCCATCGCCTGCACATCCGGCACTTTGGCCTGAATATCCGCCAGTGTCTTCTCGAAGCCCGCCGGTGTCAGGTCTCCAAGCTTAGGGGTGCCGTCTTCATTCAGCAGACCGGCCTTCTGCAGAATGTCCTTATTGTAGTAGAACATATGGAAATGGGTATCCAGCGGAACAGCGTAAGGCTTACCCTCGTAGGACACACTCTGCATGTTGGAATCAGAGATCTCCTTAAGGTCAAATCCGACCTTGGAAGCCAGCTCATCTACAGGTACAATCTGCTGCGCCTTCACGAACGGGGAGATCCGGTCCACATGGGCAATGGCAATATCCGGGCCTTTGGAGGAAGACAGCGCCGTGCTAAGCTTCGCGTAATACTCATTGGATTCGAGGCGGAGCGGCTTCACGGTCACCTCTTGCTGCGAGTCATTGAAGTCCTTGATAATCTGGTCTACGAATTCCCCTTCCCCGCCGCCGAACATGTTCCAGAACGATATCTCTACCGGACTGCCGCCTGCACTCTCTGTCTTTGCCGGTTCATTCGCCTTGGCCGGCTCACCGTTCTCTTTGTTTCCGGATGAGCAACCCGGCAGAATCAGGGCCAGTGTCAGCCCGGCCGTTACCAAACCTGTGTACTTCTTATTCATCCTCATTTGAACAACCCTCTCGTCAAAAAAGTTTGTGTGCGAGAGCCCTCTCATGCATTCATGTAAGGGCTTTCTTGTCACTTACTCTACAGGGGATGCGGCAACTGTTGAACCGACAAACCGCTGCTCCTTGGTGAACAAACGACAGATGTTATTGGCGCGGGGCTGCCGCAAAGGTAGACGATCTTATGGAAGGTGGAGAATCGTAAGGTGCGGAAACGGGGCTTCCAGATTGCGCAGAATAATTAAAAAAGAAGCCCCGAAGGGCTCCAGAAAGGAATTGCGGATTAGTTCACTGTAATATTATCGAAGCTTACGCTGTTATTGAAGCCGCCGCGCACCCCGATGGTGCCCGAGGTATACACCGCGTCATTCAGGTTAATCTTTGGCACAGCCATATCACCAGCATATACCTTGATGTTACCGCTGTTCACGACAATCTTCATATGATACCAGGTGTTTACCGCAATGGGTGTGGCCACGGTCTGGAGCGGGGTCCAGTTATTGTTGAAACGTCCGAGCCATACCTGACCGGTAGAGTCAATGCCTGCGGCGTATCCCTTCTGAGAATCGGCACCGGTACCCGGACCCGTCAGATTGAAGACCAGACTGCCCTGGCCGGCATTATTCAGCCTGATATCGCCTTCGAGCGTATAGTTCATTTTAGAAGGATACGGGGTAAGCACGGATTTGTCCGCATTGACCGAGCTGAGGTTATAGGTTCCGCCGCTCACGGCCCAGGTTCCCCCATAACGGGCCCATCCGTTGTCATTCGCCGCAAAATCGTTGCTATACGAGCCGCTGAGTGTGCCGAAACGGACCTGGACATTATGCCCGCCAACACTCCGCTCGACCGAATCCACAAAAGCAATCTCATTCGCCCCGGTCTGGTACATCGCCGTCCACCACGAATTCCCGAACGCCGGAACGTCATTATCCACCCAGGTAGCCCCGTAATCATTACTTAAAGACAATACATTGGAGTTGGAGCTGAGCAGCAGACGCCCGTCGGTTAAGGAGAGGAGATAAGGCCCGCCCTGCTGATTGGTCGATACCTGAGTGCCGATACCGCTGGACCAGGTCTTGCCATCTGTACTTTTTTTGGTGAAAATCCGGCAGTTCTGCGTTCCGCACACCTCAAAGGCGACAATATACTGTCCGTTCGCCATCTTGCTCCAGACCGGCATACCCGGGCGTGCCCCGGCGTTAGTCGGATCCCAGGCCACATAAATCTCATTCCCCCAGCTGGCTCCGCCGTTGGTAGAGATTTTCTCGGAGATGATCTGGCTGTAGGAAGGGTTCTCGGTCACATGCTTCTCACTTGCATACATGACAGCTACCGAGCCGTCATTCAGCAGCTGCATATGCGGCTCATATACCCCTTTATCCGGGTTCCCCAGGGAACCGGCGATGCCGTTGTTCTCATCGATTGTGCTCAGGAAGCTCCAATCCGCGCCGCCATTCACACTCTTATACACTCTGAGCTTGTACGACTCCTGCCAGCGGACCGAGCGCATGGCCAGCAGAATATCGCCATTGGCCAGCTGCACGAACTGCCCGTTGTCCAGGTCACGGCCGTCTTCCCACAGGGTGGACATCAGCGACCAGGTACGGCAGTTGTCTGTGCTGCGGAAGACCTGCAGCCGGGTGCCGCCCCAGGAGACCTTGGTATAGCCGTTGTTGTCGTAAATAGCAGTGACCGCCAGCCAATCCCCGTTCGCCAGCTTGATCATCCGGGCATATTCCGCCCCGAAGGTTCCGGGTCTGAGCCCGCGGGCATCAGTACCCGCATCTGTGAAGGTGTTAATATCGGTAATCGTGGATGAGGTACCCCACACCACCGGGCCCCGGGCCATTCGCGGCAAATGCCGGAATGGCCGTCAGGACCAGAAGCAGACACAGGGAAGCCGACAGCGAGGTGAATAGTTTTTTTAACAAATAAGCCCCTCCTCTTCATCTTCAATTATGAAACCTGTTGACCGCACCTACATGTAAGTGCTTTCACTGAAGATTCTAAAGGGCTTCCTCTTGTCATTGAACCGATAATTCACCGCTTTTTGGGTACCAATGTTACGATTATTCCTTCAGCTGCAAATTGGCCTTCCGGATCACTTCCAGCGGAATCTTCGGCGTCCGGTCCGCAGTGAGCAGCCCGTTCACTTCCTGCTGGACATCCGTAATCTGCGTATAGCAGTAGCCGCAAATATAAGGGGTGTCCTTGATTGCCTGCGTAATCTTGCGGAACCGTTCAATGAAGGCATCGGTGCTGCTTACCTGCTCTCCATACCCCCAGCCGTCACCGGAATCAAAGGCAATGCCGCCGAACTCACTGACGATCACCGGCTGGCCGCGGTATTCATAGCCCTGAGCCATGGCATATTTCCAGTTGTTGAATGAGGCTGCCCTGCCAAGTACGCTGCCGGAGTCTGCATAACGTTCAAGCAAGACATCTCCGCTCTCTTCATAATCATGCAGGGTGATGATATCGCTGATGGTGTGCTCCCAGCCGTCATTCACAATGACCGGACGGTTCGGGTCGATGGATTTGGTCAGGTGATAGATCCCCTCGGTGAATTTCTGCTGCAGCTTGCTCGTGTAGACCTGCGGAATCCCCCAGGATTCGTTAAAAGGCACCCAGGTGATAATCGAAGGATGATTATACTGCTGCCGGACAATCTCCGTCCATTCGTTCGTGAAGTTCTCCACAGCCTCATCATTGAATTCAAAGGTCGCCGCCATCTCCGACCAGACCAGCAGGCCCTTTACATCGCACCAGTACAGGAACCTGGCATCCTCGATCTTCATATGCTTGCGCACACCGTTGTAGCCCATCGCCAGAATCGCGTCGATATCGGCAATCAGCGCTTCTTCGGACGGCGGGGTCAGATGGCTCTCCGGCCAGTAGCCCTGATCCAGAATGAGGCGCTGATACACCGGTGTATTGTTAAGCAGCACCTTGCCTTGTTCGATTGAAATTTTGCGGAGTCCGAAATAGGAATATACCCGGTCAATGACCAGATTATCTTTATAGAGAACAAACTCGACTTCGTACAGTGTCGGCGCAGCAGGTGACCAGGACTGCAGCTTCCACGGGCCGTTTGCTTCGTGAGTCAGCTCCACATCCAGCTGCAGCCAGGCCCGGTCTACATGGAGCGAGACCTGCTTGAATGTCTTCTGCCCCGTGCTGATCTTGGTCTCCAGGCGGAGATTGTCGTCCGCTGCCTGTGTCTGATATTCGAAACGGACAGAGCGGTTATCGAGATCCGGAGTGATTTTGACAGCCTTGAGATAGGAGGGCGACACATACTCTACCCACACACTTTGCCAGATACCCGTTGTCTGCACATAGAAGCACTCGAAATTCTCATCCACCCAGCGCTGCTTGCCCCGCGGCTGAGTACAGCTCTGGCTGTCTTCCGCTTTGACCACCAGCCGGTTGGCCGCTCCCGCATCCGTGTTCACATAATCCGTAATATCCAGTGAAAAGGCCGCATAACCGCCTTGATGACCTCCGGCATAGCTGCCGTTAACCCACACCTTGGCGGTATAATCCACCGCCTGGAAGTTGAGCATCACCCGCTTACCGTTCAAGTCCGCAGGTAGCTGCAGTTCCCGCTCATACCATACATAAGAGTGGAAAGCGGTCTCACCAATCCCGCTAGCCTTCGTCTCATACGTGAACGGAACCTGTATTTTCAAATCCCCGTTCAGCTGCTCATTCCACCGCTGCCGTTCTCCAACGTTGCCATCATCAAACCGGAAGCTCCATTCCCCATTTAAGCTCTGCCATTCCTTACGGACGAACTGCGGACGCGGATAATCCTTAATATAATGCTCGGTTGCCATAGTATTGCACACGCTCCTTAAGAACAATTATTTTGTTTCATTACAATAAATATGTATTAATTATTGCAGAATCTGCTGAAATGTCAATCACAGATTATACAGCAAAAAGAACCTGCGCCTAAGGCATCAGATTCTTCGCTGGTCCGTCACTTGACGGTATAAAAAATCTTCATCACCAGATCCTGCTCATAATCGCCGAACTTCCGCCCGAACAGATTCATTCCGCCCTTGAAGACCGCATTCTCCTTCACACCCAGCCGCAGATCCACATGGTTCTGCTCAGTAAGCTTCAGCTGGCTCAGATTGACGGCGGATATCTCTTTGTGGTCGATCGTGCTGCGGGTATTGTCTACGCTCCAGGTCTTGAGCGAGCCGAACTGGGTACCCGTATCGATCCACCAGGAAGGATTCAGCTTCCCGCGTCTGCCGCCGAAGTCGCCGGGCGAGGTCCAGGTGCCAACCTCCACATTGTTGATCCAGAGCGTAATATCCGAAGGCCAGTCATTCTCATAATTCGGCGCCTCGGAGCAGATCTCCATCGAGAACTGGATTAGGCGGACCGCTGCCCCCTGCGGAATTTCCAGCGGATAGCGGTATTCGAGATACCCCTTACGCAGCCAGAGCAGCTGGGCATGAACACGGTCCGGATGGAAAAAGCCCGCCGGGGAGTCCTCCACAATAATCGGCCCTGCCTCACTGACCATGCCGCAGGTAGGCGCCACTTCACAGGCTGTGAAATTGCCAATCGGCATCTCGATTTCGTAGCAATAGTCACCTTGGTCCGCCTGTGCGCGGCGCTCCGGGACATTAATGATGATCTTGATATCATCATAGATGCGGCTGCAGACCTTCATGGAGCCGCGTGAAGCCGGCAGCAGCTCGGTCTCAATCAGCCCCGCCTGCTCCAGCACCTTCACATTCGAGGCTGCAGTAGACACCGGTATCTCCAGCGCCTCGGCCAATTCCACTACATTCATTCTCCGGCTGTTGAGCAGTTCCAGCATTCTTAGTCTAAGCTCCGTGGACAGCGCATGCGTCACTTTTACCAGTTCATCAGGATGTTCCATGGATAATTCCAGAATATCGATCACCGCTTTGCTGTCATATTAAACTTCAGTCGAACAGAAGAGGGAAAATTTACTTTTGTGATTAAAAATCCTGCACATAATACAACATTCCCTCATTAAATCATCCCAAAACGAAAATTGTTGTATAAAAGGCAGCAACTTAACAAACTCACTCCGCTGCGGACGCTTCCGGCAGCAGAACCACCTGATCACCCAGCCGGATCTCCCCGGTCCGGATTACAGACGCATATACGCCAAAGTTCAGATTAAGCTCCTTATTCACTTGTTTGAGCAGCGAGCTGTCCCGCTCCAGGGTATCAGGGTTCATCGTAATCATAACACAGCGTTCACAATAGCTGTCCACCTGCAGCTCCGCACCGCCTATCGATAAACGCCTGCCGAGCCACTCCTCTTCCCCGAGCGAATCCTCACTTACTTCCACGACAAAGTTACCCCGGAAGCGGCGCTGATCAACCGGCTTGCCCCATAACCCCTCCAGCTTCTTCAGGCTCTTATTGGTCACGAGCAGGATACTGGCCCCGTCCACAGATAACAGCTGCGGGTGTTTGACCTCCGGGTGAGGGGCTTTGAACTCAGACATCGTAATTTGCGTGGAGGTCAGGCTCTGGATTTCATTCAGCAGCTCCGTATCCCAGCCGAAGACTCTGCCGTCAGCCGCCGTCACCCGGATATCCCCGTTGATAAATTGCGCTTGATAACTAAGCATATTGGGGAGCTTTCTGGCTGTAACATACTGCCACCAATCCTTTTTCGTCATATCATAAAAAGCACAATACCGGTCCCCCTGCACCCCATAAGATTCTATCTGACACGCTTCCAGCTCTTCTCCCGCAAAGGATTTCACCGGATAACGGTTAATCGCCGTAATTTCACCAACTGTAATGGACACTATATCTGCACCTCTTCTGTCTATAATATAAAGTTCCTGCCATTCTCCGATGCTTCCATTATCCTTCTGCTGTCATTAGATAATGCCTTCTGCAGCAAGGTTTCGTTGTATCCCCGGTCCTTGAACACACGGAGTATGGCTTCTACCCGTTCCGTCCTGTTTCTCCGGATATTTGACTCCAGCTGAATCTCCAGCGGCACTACCGGAACCGTATATCCCTCAAAAGGCAGCCGCCTGGCATAGTTCCAGATCGCCTGTCCGCCTTCCCAAATTCCCGCTCCATCTTCGGAATCGGGAATACCCGCCGAATCAGAGATATGTACCACTTCCACATCGAAACCTTCAATAATCCATTTCCCTTTGGTCTAGGTGAATCCTGAAGCAAAAGACTGCGTGAACAACGGTTCCTCTATTGAAGAGAACCAGCCGGGTTGTTCCCGGGACAAGGGGGATTTGACCTTCAAGCTAAAGGGTTCAAGAATAGAGGCGATAACCGCCGCATCCCTTGCGTTTTGTACATACAGATCGAGATCCCCTGGGGTCATCTCCGCACCTTGCAGTACCGAAGCAACGGAGCCTACAATGATCCATTTGCAGTCTGCGCCAGATTCAGCGTAACGCTCACATACTGCCTGTAACGCTTCACTATAATGCATAGATGCCTCCTGCAGTATAAATAGTATAGACCATACACTTTACCGTTTCGGCAAACATCTGTCCAGTTCCTTCCACTACAAAAAGTTTCGCCAAATAACCCCACAAAGTGGGGCCTTGGCTTCGGTGATGACTCAGGTACTTTGCGGGGACTCCAAAACATATAAACGCTTTTCTTGCAAAAAAGGACAGCCCACAGGCTATCCCTTGTATATTGTATATCTTTATAGCGATTCCCGGATCACACGCTTGTAATACAGCACGGACAGCAGGCCGAAGATTGAATACAGCACGGTATAGACCGCCATAACCACAAACATTGGAGTAAGCATTTCAGTACCGAACAGGAACCAGCCTGACTTTACCGCGAAGTAGCTGTGGCAGAGACCGACAACCAGCGGAATGCCGAAATTGAACAGCTGCTTGAACTGGATGCCGCGCAGCAGATCTCCCTGAGTGAAGCCCAGCTTGCGCAGAATGGTATATCCGTCTTTCTCCTCCTCGCCTTCATCCATCTGCTTGAAATAGAGGATGCAGCCGGAGGTAATAAGGAAGGTCAAGCCGAGGAACCCGACAATGAACATAATTAAGCCCATGCTGGTCCGCTGGTTGAGCTCAAATTCATATTGCGAGAAGCTCGGAAATTCCGGCTTCTGGTCCAGATAGATCTCATAGGCCTGTTTGGCCTGTGATTGATCGGTCAGATTAATCCCGTAATATAAGTCGCTGTCTGATGTTTTCTTCTGAGCTTTCAGATCTTTATGCTTAACCAGTTCCTTAAAGACCGTATCATCGACCACAGCCACTCCCATTAGCCCGGCTCCATAATAATAGGGCAGGACAGATTTGTCAGATAAACCGGTGAGCTGCTGCGTGATGGTGCTGTCCTTGGTAATAAACCCGATTTCACCACTGTCTTTAAAGGTTACCATGCTTTTGAGCGTATTGTTGTAACCCGTCATCAGTACCTCACCCGGGCGCAAATCCATTCCCTTCAAGCTGCTGTCACTGATTACGGTAGTAGTGATGTTCGTTAATGCGTCTTCCTTAAAATTATATCTCTCTATAATATCCCCAACATTTAGATAGACCGCGATGCTTGGAATCTCCAGCACTTCATAACCTATCTTCTCCTTATCCAGTGCCTGAAGGAACTTAGCCTCAGCCTCCTGCCGGATAAAGCCGAAATCATGCGGCGAGCTCTCCCTTGCTGAGGTTTCCACCGAATAATAAGAAATGTAGCTCAGTGACAACAGGCCGATCGCGAGTGCGGACACCGTCGTAATAATGGTAAGCAGCAGGGCATTTGACTTCATGCGGAACATAATCGACGAGAGTGACAGCACCTCATTGATTGACAGGTAACCTTTCTTGCTCTTACGGATCATATTAAAAATAAAGCTTACCGAACCTTTATAGAATAGATAAGTACCGATGATGACCAGTGCCAGGATCACGATCATCGCGATCATAAGCTCAGTCATATCTGTATATTTCCCGCCAAACAGCTGGCTGGAAATATAATAACCTCCGCCGATGCAGGCAATGCCGAGCAGTCCCATAACAATCTCCCACAGCGGCATTTTACGGATACGCTGCTGGGTAGTGGATGTCGCCTTGAAGAGGGACAGGATGCTTTGCGCTTTGATGAAGGTGTAGTTCATGATCATAATCAGCACGTACACGGCGGCAAAGACCAGAATCGTCCGCACCAGCGCCTCCGGGGAGAAGCGCAGCTTGGCTAGATTCTGGATGGCTAGAATTTTAAACAGAATCATCAGAACCAGCCGGGACATGACGAACCCTGCACCAATGCCGATAAACATGGACCCGAAATACAGAATCAGATTCTCTGCACTCAGCAGCGTGAAGATCTTCCCCTTCGTCAGCCCGATCAGCTGGAACAGCCCGATCTCCTTACTGCGCCGCTTGATGAAAATCGTATTCGCATAGAGCAGGAAGATGGCGACAATAGCAATCAGCAGGACAGAGGAGGCACCGATAGCTGCACCGCCTTTGATCGAAGCACCCACCTCATCCATCGCCGGATCAAATTGCAGCGTTACGAACGAGAAATATAGAGCAACACTGAAAATAAGCGCGAAGACGTACAGATAATAGTTCTTGATATTCTTCTTCAAATTGCGCAGGATGATGTAATTCAGGCTCACTCGGCAGCACCGCCAAGCACCCCTTGAGTATTGATAATATCGTTGAAGAAGGACTGCCGTGATTCATCGCCTTTGTTCAGCTGGGTGTAAATTTGCCCGTCACGGATGAACACCACCCGGGTGCAGTAGCTTGCGGCAGCGGCATCATGCGTGACCATCACTATAGTGGCCTCACGTTTGCTGTTCATGGCGGAGAGCTTGTTCAGCAGGTCGGAAGCTGATTTGGAATCCAGTGCGCCCGTAGGCTCATCAGCAAAAATAATACTCGGATCATGCACAAATGCCCGCGCTGCCGACGTACGCTGCTTCTGCCCGCCGGAGATTTCCGCCGGATATTTGTCCTTCAGCTCATAGATTCCCAGCTCGCTGGACACCTGCTCGAATTTCTGATGCGCCTCTTTCTTGGACATGCCTGTGATGGAGAGCGGCAGCATCACATTCTCTTTGACGGTCAGCGTATCCAGCAGATTGTAGTCCTGAAAAATAAACCCGAGATGAGATTTGCGGAACTCCGCCAGCTGCTTCTCCTTCATTCCCGTGAACATCTTGCCCTCAATCTCAATGGTCCCCTGGCTCACCCGGTCGATGGAGGACAGGACATTCAGCAGTGTCGTTTTGCCGGAACCGGAAGGACCCATGATCCCCACGAACTCGCCTTTATTTACCTGAAGATCGATCCCCTTTAATACTTCCTGCTTATTAAATTTGTTGCCATAGGTTTTATGGATTTTGTTAGCCTGCATGATAATCATCTTGTTCACCCACTCCTTTTCTATAACTCAATCATAAGCGGGCTCCGGTTTATTTTCCTGCGCTTCGCCGAACAATGTGAAGAAGCATGTGACATTATTGTCACATGCCAGTCACTCTCTGAAAGTCGTTCTCCCGGGGAAAAGTCAGCGTAAATATACTCCCTTCCCCGGGTACGGATGCCGCGTGAATGCTGATCAGCAGTGGCTCCGCCACCTGCCGGGTCAGATAGAGGCCCATTCCGGTGGCTGCGCCATCCTGACGCTCGCGCGATGACGTGAACCCTTTGTCATAGATCCGCGGCAGATCCCTGGGATCAATACCCTGGCCGCTGTCTTCGATGGTGAGCACGACATGACCGTCCGTTTCCCCGCTCCTGATCAGGATATCCGAGGCTGCGCTGTATTTCACCGCATTCGTCAGCAGCTGTCTGAGCATGAAGGCCAGCCATTTACCGTCGGTCAGCACGTCTTCCACCTCAAGGTCTACATCAAATCCGATTCCTTTGGAGATACACCATGATTTCAGCGCCCGGATCTCCTGATTAAGAATCGGCTCCAGCCTTACATTCTCAATGAATAGATCATTGCGCATGAAAGGAATCCGTTTCTGATGAAGCTGCTGGTCGAGCAGATGATGAATCCGCAGCCATTCGTACATCAGCTGTCTTTGCAGGGTTTCATCCGGCAGCCGCTCAATCATCAGCTGCATGGCAGTGAGCGGCGTTTTGACCTCATGAATCCAGGACAGCAGCTCGTCCTTCTCAGACTCCAGCAGGTGGTAATTGACGGAGGATTCCGTCTTGTACCTGTCAGTCTGGGCGATAACCGCCTCATGGACGATCCGCTCCAGCGGACTGCCGGGCTCAATCACAGCATGAAGGTCATAGATCTGATCCCAGGCTTCCAGGCTTCTGTAGAACCTCGTCTCCTTGGAATACCGCAGAAATACGAAGCCCAGACAGAGCAGTGTATTAAGCAGCACAATGTACAGCACCGGCAGCAGTGGAATGGCAGAATCAACATAAGCCACGAAAATAATGATCAGCTGCAAGGCAGCAAGCAGCTGCAGCCAGCTCCGCTTCTCAGTTATGTATTTCCTTATCATTCTGCCGCCTCTTCGGTCGCCATATACCCTTGCCCGACCTTGGTCTCAATGAAAGAATCCAGTCCCAGCGGTTCGAGCTTTTTGCGCAGCCGGTTTACGTTCACCGTAAGGGTATTGTCACTCACGAAATGCTCATTGTCCCATAAGCTCTTAATCATCTCTTCGCGGTCCACAATCTGATCTTTGTACTCGGTGAGTATTTTCAGGATCAGCATCTCATTCTTGGTCAGAAGAGCCGCTCCCTGGCTGTTAGTTACCGTATTCTTTACGAATTCAATTGCTGCGCCGCGCCAGGTCTTCAGCTCTGTACGTTCGGAGCTATAGTTGTAGACCCGGCGTAGTGTGGCCTGGATTTTGGCAATCAGCACTTCGAAGTGAAACGGCTTCTGAATGAAGTCATCCGCTCCCAGCTGCATGGACATCACCATATCACTCGGATGATCGCGGGAGGAGAGGAAGATAATCGGCACGTTGGAGTGAGCCCGCAGAATCCGGCACCAGTGGAATCCGTCGAACTGCGGCAGCTGAATATCAATCACCACCAGATCTGGCTTCACCTCCGTAAATTCCTGCAGGACCTTGCCGAAATTCGTGATCCCGTATACCTCATACGACCACTGGGACAGTCTTTCCTTAATTTCCCCGAACAGGGTGATGTCGTCTTCAATCAGCATAATTTTAAACAATAGAGACTCTCCTTCTGCAGTAATGCTATTCATTAATCCAATTGGAAACTGATTAGCTGATTCGGCAAAACACTTTTGATAACTTCAGAGTTACTGGAGTACAGCGCTGTCATATACTTGTCGAAGGTTAACCCGCTGTCATTCGTCAATAAAGTAACTGTTGTGTCTCTTGAAGGATTTCCGAATTTGCCCCTCAAGGTTAATAAATAAGAAAAGGGTGTTGGTTCACCGCTCTCATCAGCACTCTCAAATATATAATATTTGCCATCCTGAAAGAATAAGTCAGAATAAGAAGAAGAAATGCCCTCTTCATTATCATAAAAAGTGGCCAGCCGAATCCCGTTATCCAAACCTTGCGCAGACGCTTTAACAAACCGGTCCCATACTGCCCCGCCTGCAACCACCTCTAAATTGTGCATAACCACATATCCGCGGACTGCGGCATCCATCATTGTATAATCCCCGGGCAGTCCGGTGAATCCTGTATAGAAACCTCTCATGTCCAGCATTAGGGAAACGGTTGTATCTGTATTTCTTCCTGTTGCATCACCTGTAGTTACACTCGTTGTATTCCCCGTAGTATTACCTGCTGGGTTCCTTGCAGAATTACCAGCAGCATTGTTAGGAGTATTCCCCTCCTTACTGCAGCCTGCCAGCACACCCGCAGCACACAGGACCACCAGCACACTTGCCTTCATCCTAAGCCTCTTCATCCCCATTACTCCCCGTTGGAAATTGTAATTATTGGATAATTATACTTCACATTGATGAATTGACAAAGGCTTGGGCAAGTTTTAGCCCTCACTTATACTGTCTGCCGCTCAATCATGTTCAAATGAATCTCTTCATGGGCCCGGCCTCCGTCCACCGCCTGCAGAAAAGCCCTCCGGCCGATCTCCACCAGCGGAATCTCGAAGGTCGTGATATGCATCATTCTGGCGATCGGCTGATTGTCGAACCCTACAATGGCAAGCTGTCCCGGCACCTCAATCCCATTCTCCCGGCAAAAGGCCAGAATTCCCGCCGCTACCTGATCACTGGTAACCAGCAGTGCAGTTGGAGGGTCGTCCATCTTCAGAATCCGCTGCATAATCCACTCCCCGTCTTCCAGCTGCACACAATCATAGAACATATAGTCATGGTTATAAGCTTCATGCCGGTTCATATAGAAATCCCGGTAGGCCGCCTCCCGTAAATTGCTGTTAGGACTGGACTGTCTGGCCAGGCAATAGCCGATCTTGTAATGGCCTTTGCTCCGCAAATAGGTAAGTGCACGGGTGAAACTCTGATAATGATCCATAAATATGGATGACACATGATGTCCCCTGCCGTCCTCCAGGACAATTATAGGCCCGTACTGCGTATACTCGTCAACAATCTCCCAGCTGCAGGTTCGCGAACAGATAATCAGCGCATCAATTTGTTTCAGCTTCAGCATCATCAGTGCATCCAGCTCCCGCTCCACTTCATAGTTGGACTGAATCAGCACCAGCTTATAATTATCCTTGATAGCCTCATCCGCTATTCCTTCAACGACCATCCCGAAATACGGCCGCGTGATATAGGGAACGACCACCCCAATCAGATTCGTCCTGCCCCTGCTTAGATGTACTGCATTAATATTACGTTCATAATCAGCCGTCTCCATGGCCTGCAGAACGGCTTCCCTCTTCGCCTTGCTTACATAAGGATGACCGTTAAGAACACGGGATACCGTTGTGACCGAGACTCCGGCCAGCTTCGCAATATCTTTGATATTCGCCATAATTCCACCTTCCCATGCTTGCTGCATACAGCCTGTACTCCTCTTAATATTACCTCAAACCGCCGGAATGCGTTACATTCAGACCACAAATAAAGCATTTGACATGGAAGGCGTTTCATAGATTACAGTGGTTCTGAAATAGGGCGGAATCAGGGCTAAGTATTGTCAAAGAGGTGAGTAGAAGATGTACAACGAGGATGACGGGGCTGATCCAAAGAATCACTACCGGGACTTATGGGATACGTATGAGGCTCTGGCAGGATTCATGGGTGCGCAGCTGATCGAATACCCTTTTCCGCAGACTATGGGGTCTCTTGTTTCGCTTGAGCTGATGACCAAATTCCATACGTCATTGCTGGCAGAACGCCTGCTGCTGAATTCAGGCTTCTGCCACGAGGCTTATTGCATACTGCGCCTGATGCTAGAATACACGATTACCTTGAAATTCATTCTGCTCCTGCCTGAAGAAAGGGCTGTGCTCTATTTGGATGACACCGATGCAGCTTCCCGGCTGTTTGATTTCGACATTCCGCTAATGGCAGACGAAACCAATATGCAGGAGTGGCTGCCTGTCATTGAACACCCCCTTTCCGGCTGCTCCAGCCCGTTTGAAGCCGGTGATTTGCTGGCGAAATCCTGTGAGCTGACGGCCCTTATGCTGGAAACCGGCCGGAATAAATAAGAGCCGGGCAGGCAGTTCAAGAGTTCATCCTGAATACTGCCTAGCCCGGCTCAATGTGGAAGCGGTACCTTGTGCTTAGTTCAAACCTAATTCTGGTAAATCGCAATCAGGAGCTGCTGCAGTGCTGTCTTCGCGGCAAATTCATAGCCCGGCAGCTTGGCATTCCAGCCTTCAGCCAGTTTGCTGAAGATCTCTTCAATCTGATAATAATCCTTCAGATCCTGAGCAGTGTGCAGCGGGAGCGTCTCCGGCTGTTCTCCCAGAGTCCACTGTCCCTCCATCAGATGTACCTGCGCATAACTGAAATGTACAGTCAGGAAGCAGAGCGGGTCATCCAGATCAAACTCTATCGAATGAAATACACCGGGGCGGATGTAGAACAGCATCCCTGCCCTGAACTGATGCTTCTTATGGTCCACCGTCACACTGCCTCGTCCCCCGATGACCAGGATCAGCTCATGATGCTCAAGGGTCCGGGCGATTCTGTTCGTATAGGTCCGGGTATCCTTGAATCTTCTAAAAGTTACAGTAATGGATATGAAAAAAAAGATTGTTGAGGTTCACGTTTCCCTCCGTATGTCCGTACAAGAAGTGTAGTCAGCTTTGAATAGTCTCTTTCATCCATCTGGCGACCAGAGCGGCCAATTCCGCCCGCTTGAGCTCCAAATCCGTACTATCCGTAATCTTCACAACGGCCCTATCTCCCGTGATCCACTCCAGCAGTCCGGAAGTATCCGTGAACAAGGGTACCGTTGCAGCTGCTTCCTTCACTTTCACACCGGTATGGAAGATCAGCCGGAAGAAGCCTTTCCCCTGCAAGTTCATGGTTACACGGTCTTGCTGGTTGTAGCAGAAACTCGGCGCGTTCCACTTTATCTGCTCCGTGATGTCATCAGCTGCACTCAGGATTATCTTCCGCACTTCTTCGATCTCATCTTTGAGCGGATGCTCCAGCTCCTTCAGAAATAGGGCTACCTGTTCCGGTCCGGTCAGTTTCACGGTCTTGCTGCGCCCAGCTGCGTTTCCTTTAGAGCTTGAGGACATGGTTAGGCTCACCCTTTCATTATGGTTACCCTGAAACAATTCGCTTCACACCCTATAATTCCTTTATAGAACTCACCCTGTAAATATAGCAAAAAGCAGCGCCTCCCGCTAACAGGAGCTGCGCTGCTTGTATCATTCCCCCGCTGGCCGGCTTCTACTGATTGTCTCAGCGCAGCCTTAAGGCAGGATCGTCGGTCTAATCACAATCTCATTCACACTGGTATCCTCAGGTTCATAAATCGCATATACGATCGCTCTGGCAATACTGTAAGGAGATATTGCCATGCTATTCATCTGGCCCGCCATCGCCCGGATTTCCGGACTGCTGATCGTGTGGGTCAGCTCTGTATCCGTCATCCCCGGCGAGATAATGGTCGAGCGGATATGTGAGGTAGGGGATTCTTCCTGCCTTAATCCCTCGGAGATGGCGCGGACGGCATATTTGGTGGCGCTGTATACCGCTGATGACGGACTTACGCTATAACCCGCTACCGAGGACAGGTTGATGATATGCCCCGACTGCTGCTCCCTCATAACCGGCAGAACGGCAGCGATGCCATACAGCACGCCTTTGATATTGACATCGATCATCTGATCCCATTCATGTACCTTTAGCTCCTGCAGCATGGATGCGGGCATTACCCCGGCATTATTCACCAGTACATCGATCCGTCCGTATTGCTGCAGGGCGAACCTTGCCAGCTTCTCCATCTCCTCCGCAGAAGTTACATCGGTCTGCAGATACACGGCATCACCGCCTTCCTGCACAATTTCACTGACGATGGTCTGCAGGCGCTCTGTTCTTCTGGCTGCCAAGACGAGCTTTGCGCCTGTTTGAGCCAGCAGCCGGGCTGCAGCTTCGCCTATACCGCTTGAAGCTCCCGTAATGATGATTACTTTGGATTGTTTATTTTCCACTTGTGACCTCTCCTTTATTCAACTTGTGTTGATTATCTGACTGGTGTTGATTATTATTATATAGAGAAGAGATAGCAATTCAATCGCTAATGTAGGCGGAAATGTCCTATATGCAACAAGCACAGGCCATGTGTTCATTAACTGAAGGAGGTTCATCATCATGGGTACCGGAATCAAGACAGACAGACGGATTCTGAGAACAAGAGAAGCGATTAACAGAGCTTTTCTGGAGCTTTTTGCCGAGAAGGAGCTGGAACAAATCACGATTAACGATATCGCGGAACGGGCGAATGTAAACCGGGGGACCGTCTATCTCCACTACACTGACAAATATGATCTGCTCAACAGATGCATTGAGGACCACCTGAGCAAAATGTTCCTATCCTGCAATATGACCCGCACTCCGGACGGAGATGTTGGACTCATCAGCGAAATGAAGCCGGTATTTCGCTATTTCGAACAGAACTTCCTGTTCTTCTCCGCTATGCTTGCCAACCAGAGAACCACAATCTTCCGTGAACGCCTGCTGGAGATTGTCTCGGCGAATGTAATTCATAAGCTGGAGATGGAGAAGTCTGTTCCTGAAGGAATGGATAAGCAGCTCATCGCCCATTTCATGGCCTCCGCCTTCGTGGGCACTGTCGAGTGGTGGATTCAGAACCGGATGCCGCATTCTCCGGAAGAGATGGCGCAGCAGGTACGGAGCTTGTTTGAGGGTAATACAATGTATAGGGGACATCAATAATCCCGCACCCCTTCCACTTGGGAAAGATGCGGGATTCGCAGCCACCTCCCATAAGACAAGTAACGTATTAGTTAATAACTACTGACTTTGTATATACAGAGGAGCTGATTATCATCGGAACTTTTGCAGGAATCATCATCTTATTATTCGGAATTGCCATCAACGCATTTGGTTTATATGTACGCAGACATCCCACCTTCAGCTGGCGTATGAGTGAGGGCTGGAAAACAAAGGGGGATTCTGAACCCAGTGACGCCTATATCAGCTCCATGCGCTTCTCCGGGGCCGTAACCCTATGGATCGGATCATTCGTTATGGTGATGGGAATATTGAACCTGCTGTAAAATCTCAAGGCCAGCTTATTCGCTGACGACGATGAACTGGCGTTTCTTCCATTCGAAATCCGGCTCCGCCACGCATTTCCTGCCTGTTACAGCAGCACCGGGATAGGGCTCAGCCACTTTGGGGAACATTTGGAAGCTTCAGGATTCACCTGATAGATCAGAGGTTTCTTGAACAGATGCGACGATTCCTCCTGTGTCAGCGGGCCGTATACATACAGACCGGCAGCATCCTCCGCCGTCTCAAAGACCTCAATCATTTCCCCTTCCAGCGTACCGCTCTCCCTCATACCCTTCACTGGAAATTTGTCCAGGGCAGCAGGATCATTCTGCATCAAGTAATCCTTGAGCTTCATCATGGTCCCCCGCTGTCCGAAGGAGCCGGCAGGAAGCTCATGGTCAGCGGCGATATAATAAAACAAGGTCAACAGTGTTCTCTCCCCTCTTCCCGCAAGCAGCCAGGTTCACACTGACTAGTATACCGGAGCTCCGGATTACAATGCTTCTCACACAGGCAGCTGCAATAATGTACTATAGCCATTTCCCTGCCGGGTGTATATTCATGTGACTACTTCACCTGGAGGTCATCATGAATATCGTTTCTTTTATCATCTATTGTATTGTGGTAACCTTCACACCCGGCCCTACCAATATTGTGATTCTATCTTCCGTGCAGCATCATGGGGCCAGAAAAACAATGGGATACGTCGGCGGAGCCACTCTGGCGTTTGGACTGCTGCTTGCCGCCTCCGCCCTGCTGAACCGCATGCTTGCGGACATCATCCCGCATATTCTCGGCGTCATGCAGATCATCGGCAGCCTGTACATGCTCTACCTGGCTTACCAGGTCTACACTATGGGCCGTACCGAAGAGGAGTCCCGGCACTCCTCCGGATTTGTCTCGGGTCTGGTGACGCAATTCGCGAATCCCAAAGTGCTGCTATTCACGCTCACCGTCATACCAGGCTATGTCATGCCTTATTACACTTCATCTATGGCCGCCTTCATGTTCGTTATGCTTATTACCTTCATAGGATTTCTGGCCTTCACAACCTGGGTCGTATTTGGCTCTATTTTCCGGAGCTTTCTGCAGCAGCATCAGCGGCTGATGAATAGTATAATGGCACTTTTTCTAGTATACTCTGCAGTACTGGTATCGGGAATTCTATAGAGAGGAGAAGGTGAATGAGCTTGGAAATGTTCAATTATAAAAAGTCTGCAGACATCCTTGCGCTATCGGCCAGCATGACGGACTTCACCTACAAAAAACATTGCCATGAAGAATACGCCGTCGGCGTTACCCTGCGCGGCATTCAGCAATATACATTGGATGGCAGCTTTCAAGCCTCGCACAAGAATGGTGTCATGCTGTTTAACCCGGAGCAGATTCATGACGGCAGCTCTTATGACCGGGCAGGCATTGATTATGTCATGCTCTATATCAAGCCGGCCCTGATGGCGGAGATCCTGGGCAAGCAGGAGCTGCGCTTCACGTCCCCCATCGTCTATGACAGGGAGCTGGCGCATTGCATCTGTTCCCTGAGTCAAGCTGTCCAGAACGGGACGGATGAGTCTCGAAGCAGCGAGCTGCTGCTTCAGCTGGTGCAGCTCTTGTCCCATACGGAAATACAGACTACCCGGCGGACTAACAATGCTTTTGTCACCAAAGCCAAAGAAATGATGTACTGCAGCCTGGACCATGTGCTGAAGCTCGACGACCTCGCCAGAGAGTTCAATCTGTCCAAATACCAGTTCATCCGCGAGTTCAAGGCCCAAACCGGGACATCCCCCTATCAATTCTTCCTAAACTGCAAGGTTGAACATGCCAAACAATCCATCGAGAAGAACAAGGATATCTATTCCGCTGTAGCCGATTACGGCTTCACGGACCTGACCCACCTGAACCGGCATTTCAAAAGTGTCTTCGGTATCACAGCCTATGAATACATGTCACAGCTGGCCTAATCTGTACAAACCTCATTGTTCATCAGTGCCCAGCTGCAGAATCCGCACTGTTACTCTGCCGCCAGCACCTTCTCAAGCTGCTCCAGGACCATCGGCCACGCCTGCTCATGCTGGTCTCTGGAGTCCGCATCCGGGAAACCGGCATGCGTCAAGCGAAGCAGGGTATCAGAACCCCGAGTCTCTAATTCAACCCGTACCACGGTTTCCGCCCCTTTCGTCCCTCCTGCACCGGTAACCCAGGTCATTTCCACCAGGCAGTCCTGCTCCAGACTCAGGAATCGCCCGTAATGCGGATAACGCTGGCCTTCATGGCGTGTCTCGAAGAAGAACGGAGTATTCACGCCTCCCTCCATGGACACCGTTCCCGGCGCTGCAAACCAGCGGTCAAACTGCTTCGTCCAAGCCTTGTACAGGTCTTCTGGTGAGGCTGACATCAGGCGTTCCACACTCAGGTTATACGGCCTGGATGAAAGATCAGATGCATTTACGGTCATAGCCATTCGAATCATCCCTCCCTCTATTCGATGTCAAGTTCTACAAAACGGTTTGTTACGGCATTCAAATAATACAGCTTATTATCCACGATGTGGATATATAAGGTCTTGTCATCGCCCAGCTTCTCACTGGTATAATCGGTTAGATTAAGCCGGTACAGCTTCTTGCTGTACTCTGAGTAATTGCTGAAGTACAGATAGTTTCCGCTCAGATTTATCTCTTTGCCATTCAAACCGGAAATTCGGGTTAATCCGGTTCCATCTAAGTTCATAGTATATAAATTCTCTTTGAAATTGAAGTACATAATATCGTCTTTCATCACTATATTAGTGATGTATCCGCCATCCAGCAGCTTCTTTTTGTGGCTGCCGTTCAGATCCATAACAAACAGCTTACTGAAGTCAATCGTGTAGTAGATCTTGCCGCCATACACCGCCAGGCTGGATACCCCGTACTGTTCAAGCACCGTTCTGGAGCTGCCGTCGGTCTTCATCCGGTAGAGCGGCTTGTTCATCGAAGAGTTTCCCTGCGTGAAGTAGATCCAATCATCAGCAACCGACACCAGGTTCTTCCCGATGGCAAAATCTCTAAGCATCGTCCGGTCCGAGCCGTCCGTATTCATGCTGAACAGCTTGTTGTTGTCGCCCGTATAATACAGCTTTCCGTCTACAAGATTAATATAAGCCGCATATTCGTCATCGCTGAGCTTCTGAAGTTCAGTACCATCCTTCTTCTGTTTATAGAGCCTCCCCGAGTCTTGCGGATTATTGAAATATACCCATTCATTGTCCGCAGCATACAAGCCCCAATTGTTCAGATTTCCCACCGAATTCCCGGTTATACCAGGACCTGCGGGTTGTACGGATTCTTCCTGCTTGATTGCTACCTGCCCGTTGGCATAGGTAACCATTGCATCAAAAACCTCAGAAAGCACCCGGAGCGGCACCAGCATTCTTCCATTCACCAGTCTCGGAGCTGCTGCCAGCGTGAACGGCTGCTGATTCTTATAGGCTGCGGTCGAGCCCGCCGTTAGACTCAGCGTAATGGTTCCTTTGGAGATTATGATTGCTTTATTATTCCCCGGAACAATCATCCCGCCCAGCTCATCCGCCACGAAGCGGAGGGGAACATACACCGTACCCTGATCATTCACTGGTTGCACATCAAAATTCACCAGCCTACCATTTACTGTAACCGTAACCCCCGGCTGATCCGCCGGAGCTGCGAAGCCTGTCCCCGTCCCCGTTAAACTCAGCAGCAGAGGGGCAATAACGAACCATTTTCTCAATGAACACACCTCTTTGAACTCAATTTAAGAATAGACAACCTTATTTATCCTACACCCAGAAAGTTCACCTGCATCAACAGGCAAAATAGAAATGTTGTACGTTTTGCAACTCGGGCAAATAAATCACTGGGTGTTTGGGAGGAATGTTGTATGAAATACAGGAATTATCCCATTTAACGGCTTGATGACGGAGGAATGCTGCATTTTGTACAACAATTCGCGATTAGGGCTGATATTACAAGGGAATTGTTGTATTTCGTGCAACACTTCCGCCATTGAAGGTTGTGCGAAGCCCCTACATTTTTATTTTGAACCACCAAGCGGAATCGCCCCGCTGTCTCTGGCGTCTGTTATGATTTTGGAAGCGGCCACTTCCCCGTCCTCATCAAACCCTTCAATCTCAAACGGGACACCCGCCGTAACCGGCTGAAAAGCGAACCAAATCGTCCGGTCTGATCCGACTTTAATCAGCTTCGCTTCGGATGTATCCGTTCCTGCCTCCTTCTGCTCGACTGTAATATGCTGAATGGACGGGTTCAGAACATCTCCGATCACCATGGGAAATGGAGTCGAAATATGCTCCAGTTCAGGAAAACACATATAATTTATTGCAGAGCTCTCCGGACCTCCGCCCATTCCGTAGCCGCCTCCCCATACCCACTTCCATCCGAGCCAGGTTTTGCGGACATACTCTACTTGAAGATTACTGCTACCTTGCTGCCCCGGCCGGGTAAGAAATACCAGCTCCCCTCTGGCTGCAGGCTCCTGATGAATTACTGTCATCGAGTCGGAGCTGCGGAACAGCCGGACTGCTTCTTCCGGACTTTTGCCAAGTGGAATCTGGAGGGTCTGCTCCATTCCGAGTGAACGGGACATCCGCTGGTCAGACCATCCGCCTGGTCTTTCATACATATACAAAAGTAAATAGAGTACGGCTACGGAAGCTAGAATCACTCCGGCAGCCATTCCCAATCTCCGGCTATTCTTCATGAATAATTGCATCCCCTGTCCCATCTGTTTGCGCTTACAATACCTTCCATAATACTATAGAATATTTCAGCGCAGAATACAAAAAAGCCCATAGAGCAAGCCCCAAAGGGCCTGTCTACAGGCTGTTTGCAATACATTATACTATTATAGCTGTTATATTAGTTTGAATTATTTAACTTCATTTGCTCCGGTTACTTTGCCTTCGATCACAGCAGTAGCCTTCACATCTTCACTTGCATAGTACAGGTTACCGTCGATAGTAGCATCCTTGTACAGGTTGAATCCGTTAGCTTCTACATATACGTCACCTTTGATTGTACCGCCTTGAACGCGGAAGTTCTCGCTCTGTACAGTTACTTTAGGTGCTGTCAGTGTGTAGGTAGCTGTAACCTTGTGATCTGCATCTTGTGCATACAGGGCAAGCTTACGGTAGATCGCTGCACTTGCATCGCCTTTGTCATGGAATTCACCGGCTACAACAACATCTTTGTCAACAGTCAGATCGTTCAGGACCGCTACAATCCAGTTGCCGCTTTCGCTTACAGCAGCAGTGAAGGCATCTGCCTGGTTAACGATCGAAGCCGTGCTTTTTGCATCAGTCTGCTCTGTGGCCGGGGCTGTTGTTGCTGCTGTACCTGCATTATTAGCTGCGTTATTATTATTCGATCCACAACCCGACAACAATGCTGCTGATACCCCTGCTACTACTAGAACTTTGAATAATTTCATTTTTAATTCCCCCTGTTTCTTTTAATTAACTTTATTATATATTAAAATTTTACGATAAACAACGTGATAGTTTTCACAATATTGTGTCTTTTTTCACAAACAAGCATTTTGATTATTTCATATCGTGCAAAATGCAGGCATTTCATGCTTATTTGTCTAAATTTGTTCGCAAACCTCAGCGGCTTCAGCAGCTGATCTTTTCTATCCTAAGACCTCCCACTCCTCTCTAAGCAGCCCCATTCGAATAGAATCGTAGAACTGCCCGTTATAATAACGGCATTTCCGGAGTCTTGCTTCCATCGTCATGCCTAATTTCACCCCGGTCCTGATCATCCGCTCATTCCCGGACCATGTGGTATAGCCTACACGGACCAGCGGATACGCATTGAACAGATGACCGATCCACAGTCTGAGAGCTTTTGTCCCGTAACCGCTGCTCCAATATGCCGGATCATAGATGATAATACCCATTTCCAGCCAAAGGGATGGCTCATGCTCCCAATAGTAACTGACATCGCCTATAACCTCGCCCTCTACTTCTATTACCCAATTATTTCCGCATCCAACAATCTCCGCTCTGTTCCCATAATACTCTTCCCACGGAATCCGCTTGTGTTCGTAGTATGGCGCATCCCATTTCTTCCACTCCGGTGCTTCCTCTTTATGTGAGAGCTCCCACAGTCTGAATAGATCCCCTTCAGCTATCGGCCGAATCTGCAATTCATTATCCTGATACATAGATCTCCTCCGTTGCAGCTAATATTTTACATACTGATATTATATTAACTGAACTGCTGAAGCTGCTGCTGGTAGTGAACATTTATAATTAAGGAATACTGAATGTACCGGCTGCTGTAAACTTTTCACGGAGCCTAGCGTTGTATAGGGGAAGGGGGCAGGACATGGCCAAAGAAACCATTCATCACTTTCTGCAGCAAGCCGGAACTTTGCTATACCGGTATTTGAGGAAACGCGGACTCGCCCGCGAGGATGCTGAAGATATCGTTCAGGACACCTGTTACAAATACTTAATCTATCAGGATGGTATCGGCCCGAAACAAGTCATGGGCTGGATGTTCCGTGTCGCCACCAATCAGTTCTATGATCTCAAACGTAAAGACAAACGCCATCCGGCGGTCGATGTTGACGATATCCAGCTTCTTTCTTTAACCCATCTGCCGGAGATCCAGCTGCTGAGGCGGGAAACCGCACAGAATATCCGCGACACCCTTGCTTTACTCTCTGAGCAGCATCAGGAGCTGCTGATTCTCAAATATGAGCTGAACCTTACTTACAAGGATCTGTCGTCCCTGTACGGTATGAATGAGAACACGCTCAAGACTCACGTCACACGCGCCAAAAACCAATTCATCAAACTTTATGGGGAGGACTATTAAATGGAACAGAATCATGAACAGGACCCGTTTATTTTCGGAGGGAAAGGCGCTCAGCAGATGATCAAAAAAGCCAGACTCCGCTCCACCCTGAAGACCATTGGCATCATTGTTATCGTAACCCCGGTTATTCTCGCCGTTATCTGGTATGGCCTCTACCACTTGAGACTGAATCAGGGCAGCAAGGTACAATCTGAGATTCTCTGGAAAAATGAAATCAGTGCACCCAATGTGCACATCAGCAACCAGTCGGTGAAATTAGATAGCTTTGGAGGCGAAACCTACAATCAGACTTACAAATGGCTGGGCAATAAACCTTATATCTGGCAGCCCATCGAGGAATCCTATAATCTGCTGGGCCACTCGACCGGAAGGTATGGGGCATTCGGAGCGATCTCTCTCCCTGAACAGCTGAGAACAGCGTCTACACACCGTTACAATTCTGCCACCGGGGACCGTGAAATGATCTTTTATCATCCGGAGATTGATTATGATTCCTATGAGGACAGCATCAGCCTGCTGAAGCAGCTGGGTGACGATACACTTGTGGAGATGGCGTTGTCTTTTGACCAGGCCTATACCTTGGATGAGACGCAGAAGCTTCTGCCTGCCGGGGTGCAGCCTGTCTGGTTATGGACGGATGCATATACTCCCTCTTATAAAAAATACCTGAAAGAAACGCGCCAGACCATCGCAGCCGATTCGATGATCATCTACGGATTTCATGGAGAGCAGTTTGCCCCCTACGGCGGTGTAAACTCCTTCATTAATAGTGTCGAACAGCTGCGGAAGCACGGCAAGAACTTCACCTGGGAAGCAGATCAGGTCCACGAGAGCCTGGCCGGGGATAATAATATTCTTGAACCGGATGATATCACAATCATTGGTGTAGTCGTAACCGGCACCGCTAAACAGCTGGAAGCTCTGCAGAATCAGGCTTATATCCAAGGATCAACCTTCGGCGTGGTCTCTGATTCCATTGTGCTTCCTAATTAAGCTGTCGTTACAAGGAATCTTTCCAGCCGGACGGGTGAATTGGACTTCTTCACTACAGATTGAGATAATTAAGCCGAATCCATCCAAGATCACTGCAGATCCATATAGCAAAGAAGGCAGCATCATGGGCAGCATGATATATGAGATGCCCGGACGACATACCGAAAGGACACAACTATGAACCTGTCAGCACTTTCCGACTCCCTAAAGCCGCTGAATCTGCGGAGCTGTCTGATCCAGCAGCAGGGCCGTCTGATCTTTGACCATTATAGAGATCAGCGCACTTCTTCCGAGATTGCCAAGATCAACTCCTGCACCAAAAGCATTCTCTCCGCGCTGGTCTGTATCGCGATGGACCAAGGCCTGCTTTCCGGTCCTTCGGCTCCTATCAGCGAATTCTTCCCGCAGCTCAGCCGCGACGCTGATACACGTAAACCGAAAATTACAATCGGACAGCTGTTAACCATGTCAGCCGGCTTCCGCTGGACCGAATTCGGCGGAGCGAATTCCTTCCCTAAGATGACCCGCTCCCCCCATTGGGTGAACTATGTACTGGAGCAGCCGCTCGCGGATGAACCGGGAACCCGGATGGAGTATAACTCGGGGATCTCGCAATTGCTGTCGTCGATTCTGGTACAGGCTTCAGGACAGAGCACTGCAAGCTTTGCCGAGCAGTATTTGTTCGGACCTCTTGGCATCAGGGAGTATCACTGGGAAACCGATCCCCAGGGCATCCATACGGGCGGCTTCGGGCTGAAGCTGCGGCCTGCTGACCTGCTGAAATTCGGACAGCTCTATCTGCAGCAGGGAGTATGGGAGAATTCGCAGATTATATCCGGCGAACGGGTCGCATGTTCGGCACAGCCGGCTCTGCCGGCTGAACCGCCCCGGCATGGGGGATACGGCTGGCACTGGTGGACTGATTCTTTATCTTCCGGTTCAAGAACGGTTGCCGATTATTACTATGCACGCGGGTACGCCGGGCAATTTGTGTATGTACTGCCGGAGCTTCAGGCTGTTGCCGTGGTGACCCAGGATAACAGACGCGGCAAAAACAACCCTCCGCCAGACGTCTTCCGCGAGTATATTGTACCGCAGCTTATGAATCCAAGCGGACTTTAGCAGCCTGCAAATAAGCCGTTTCTCCGGTGAATCCAAGCAGCTTCCCGCCTTCTTCCCGTACGCTGAAGAAATCCAAACAACTCCATTTCAGCCGCACTGGCGAAATGGAGTACCTTATGTATATACGCATAAATCCCCGCTGCCTGATTGCTTGAGGCACGGGGATTTATGTGTTAATTCCTGTATTCACTTCAATCTTTTCCTCCTGGTAACAAAGCCATATCCCTGACATGGTGATTGTTCAAATTTCATGTTTCCGTGTTGCCCGTTCGCTCCTGTCCGGAGTGTTGCTCCATGCCCTGCATATGGGGTGGATTCCCGCGTACACGATTTCACGAAAAACGTTTTCACGGACGTTTTTCCTGCTGTGAAGAATCGTTTTAGTACGCTTCGCTAACCTTTTTCAACGGAATCACGCTCTTTCTTCCGCAAGATTACTCTTGCTTGAATGAATAGCTTTGGTTCATCTTCAAAGATTTGCTCTTGGGTTCCCGCATACCCACGATCTGCCAGAAGATGTTATCATCCACCTTCTTGATCAGCAGCCGATTCCGGCACGCTTCGCTAACGCTAGTACATCGGGATTCTCTCCTTTCCTTCATTCATTGCTAAATTTAGGAATGAGGCAATCACCTGTAGTTACCACCTGTGGATTGTTGCTGTGGTTCCTTTGGTGATGTCTACATTATATACCGGAAACGATAAAATTTAAAACTTCAAAAACCTGCATATCCCGTCATAATCCCTGAAATTCCCTGCTATTTATAAGCAGAATGCCCATGCCTAACGATTACTCTTTTTAGTGATTATTTGCTCCTGCTTACTGGTTTCATGTCATGTATGCGTTATCATTGCAGATTGTCTAATGATTCTTGGGACCCCAAAGAAAGCCGGAAAGCCGCATTGCTGCCTGCTTACCGGCCGCTTCTTTTACATGGACAGACTGTGATTGTTCTTCCTGCGGGTCAATACAATCAGCAAATAGATACCAAATATTAAATAGAGAATATTCAGAATGGACACCATCAGAACCTCATGCTCCACATTGTCATTGCTGACCATCGCCAGTGCATCATAGATGAAATGGAAGCCGATCAGCGGAATAATATTGTTGCCTGCCTCAATCAGCAGTGCGAGGACGAAGCCCAGCAGCAGCGCATTGGCTACCTGGAGAAGTGTGCTTATGATATCTTTTCCGCCAAGCGCGTTGGCCATATGTAGAACACCAAAAAATACGGACGAGAAAACAATATAAAAAACAGGCCCTTTATGCTTCAGCTTATCTCTGATAATCCCTCTGAAGATTGATTCCTCCGTGTATCCCACCAGAAACGTCATGATTACGATACTGATCACCTCAGCCGCCGTCAGCTCCACGTTGATTCCACTCATAAGCGGCTGGGCCACTGCAAGAATCAGCATGGGTATGTAGAACAGCACAGGCCTGGCCTGCTTGGCCTCAAGCTTGCGGAAGCCGAAGCTTATAAGCGAGGAATCCTTTCTTTTCATATATACCGTAACGATAATAGCCATTACCAGAAAGGCACAGGCCTGGGCATTCCGGACCCCCATATCCCCGAACTCCTGAATGCTAGCTACTGCGGATGCTACGGATACGAGCAGGGTCAGGACAACCCCAAGCATCAGCGAGAATATAACCGGATGTCCTTTTGCAGCGGTGTTCTTCATTTGTTAGCTCCTTTATGTAATTGGTTTCATCATTGCCATTCAAGGACAATAATGGATTTATTGTAAACGATCGCTTGGAAATATACTACAATTTTCACTGCGGTTTTCATTCCTCTACTAGGCGAACACATGAATGGATTCATCCGCTGACTTGCCGTCTTCTACAACAATCTGTTTTTAATCAGCAGAACTGCTTCATCCAGCCCCATCTCACTTGTATCCACCGTATGTGAATGCATTCCTGCATAAGTTCTTATCCGTTCCAGACTCCGATTGATCTGCTCCTCCGTTCTATGATCTTCCTGCATCCGCTGCCTGAGTGCTGATTCCGAACATGTCAGTGTAATTACCTGAAGTTCAAATTCCAGATCTGCCAGCCTAGCGAGCAACCGGTCAATCATCTCTTTACGGTGAAGAACCCAACTGAAGATTACGTAATCGAACGACGTATTCGTTAAGAAGCTGTGCAGTAAGTAGTTAATGTTATTCTCAACCATAATGATATTTTCCTCATTCACAGTCCACGGCTGCATCATCCAGCACCAGTCTCCATCCAGCCATACGGACCGGTCCAGTGTCTTGCATAACAGTTTACATACTGAACTCTTGCCAACGCCCATTGTACCGTTTACGATGATGAGCTTTTTCATTACAATCTCTCCTTAAAATAACCGTATTGTCATATCCTACATTGTAATAGCTACTGCAATATATCACATCACTTTACCTAATATTCCAGTGGGAAATACGGCTGACGCATGCTATAATCTCTGAGTCCTATAGTGAGAATTGAACATAAGTATGGGGGTTGCAGGAGGTTTCGCTCAACATGAACAGTCCTATTAAAATCTTTAAAGTGACCGTACAGCTGGAGAAGGATGAATATGATGTCGATGTCAGTCATTGGAGACTGCTGGCGGAAACGAACCGCTACTATGAAATCAAACCCGAAAGCGGCCCTGTAAAGCGGATTTACAAAGAAAAATTGAATACGGTAGTGGATGATACCAAATCCTATACTGATGGATATCTGGCTTGTTCGGCATTCTGTATTGAAGACCGAATTCATGATATGCATATTGAAATGCTGCACAAGCTGCAAATGAAGGTCAAAGCCTATATGGATGAGCTGCAGCTGAATCAGCAGGCCATCGAGCTGCAGATCAAGAGCCCCAAGGCTGTTCCGCACAAGAAGTAACCCTATTCAGCTGGCGGCACGCAAAAAACCGGAAGAATCGCAGTGTGCTGCGGATCTTCCGGTTTTTTGTGTATCTGATTCAATTACAGCAATCCGGCGTTCTTCACGGCATGTTCCCAGCTCGGAAAATAATGCAGCGCACTGCGCATTAACTCCGGATCCTGCTGCTTGACCTGTTTCTTGTTTACGGTACCTCCACCAGACTGAAGCTGCTTGATCCGACTGATAACTTCATCTGAAGCCAGCGTAATATCCAACTCTCCACCCCTTTCTGGTACGTCTTTCCATATTTTTCACAATTATCGCGTGTTCTATACAAACCCTGCAGCAATGAAATTAATGGCTGACCAGATAGGAGGCATCCAGAATCAGTGCAACCCGCCCGTTCCCCAGAATTGTTGCCCCTGAGAGATGATTCATCGTCCCCAAATAAGCACCCAGCGACTTAATGACCACCTCCTGATTACCAATGATCTCATCGACGGCAAAGGCGGCAATCCGGTCCACAGACCGGACAATCACCAGCGGGATGGTCTTGGAGCTGCGCTCAGTCCGCGGGTAATGCAGCTTGTCTCGAAGCCAGGAGAGCGGCACAATGCGCCCGTGGTTAATAATCGCCTGTTCGCCTTGAACGATCTGAATGTCTTCGGGGGAGATCCGCACTATTTCTGCTACATTATACATAGGAAGGATCAGCACCCGGCCGGATACATTCACCAGCAGACCCTTAATGATAGCCAGTGTAAGCGGAAGGCGGATAGTGAACACAGTCCCTTGGCCCGGTACCGTTTCAATATCAATGATGCCGTTAAGCCGTCCAATCTGACTGCGTACGATATCCATCCCCACCCCCCGGCCCGACACCTCACTTACTTCGGCAGCCGTTGAGAAGCCGGGCTCAAAGATCAGATGGATGGCTTCTTGAGCCGTCAAGAACCCGGCCTGTTCTTCAGTGATGATGCCTTTGCTAAGTGCAGAGGCTTTGATTTTGCCGGCATCTATGCCCTGCCCGTCGTCCTCCAGGCGGATAACCACCTGATTCTCCTCATGAAAAGAGGTGAGCGTAATCATACCCTTGGGGGATTTCCCGCGTTCTGCGCGGACCTCCGGACTTTCAATCCCGTGATCGGTGCTGTTGCGGATCAAATGGATCAACGGATCACTCAGCTCTTCGATAATCATCCGGTCGAGCTCGGTCTCGCCTCCCTGGATCAGGAGTTCAATCTCCTTCCCCAGCTTGTGGGCCAGATCCCGGACCAGGCGAGGAAACCGGTTGAACAATTGATCCATCGGCAGCATCCGGGTCTTCATTACACCTTCCTGCAGCTCCTTGATAATAGTGCCCATATGATCCGACACTCCGCCTATACCCGGCAATACCTTAGCCGGATCATTCCGCTGGCCGGCTGCGCTCAGATCGGCCAGCGAGGTCTGCTCGATCAACAGCTCACCTACCAGATTCATCAGATGATCCAGGCGTTCCACGCTGACCCGTACCGTCGGCTGGGCACCGTTCCCCCGTTCCTTGTTCGGGGAAGACGGAGGCCCCGCCAGTGACGGTTCAACCGCCGCCGCTGCGCCAGTAACCGTTGCCGGACCGGGCACGAATGGAGTGATGGCAATACTCTGGACATCAGAATCACCCGCCAGCTGTTCTGATATCTGCTGAATTTCTTTGCCGGCAGCGGCCACTACAGCAAACCGGCTGTAACGCGAGTCTTCATCTGCTCCGGCGGCCGCCGCTGCCGGCAGCGCGACAGCAATGACCTTTCCGCATACATCTTCGATACGCTGCAGCAGCATATAATGCCGTGCCGCCTTCATCAGGCACTCCTCTTTGAGCGTTACCGCGAGGGACAGCAGCGAGTACCCGGCAGCCACGGCTTCTTCGGCCAGGAGCATCTCCGCCGGACTTAGGACGGGCAACCGGACCGGTTGTGGTTCAGCCGGCATATTAATCAATGCCTTGATCTCCGCAACGACGGCGCTGCAGTCGGCGTAATCCCCGCCGCTGATATATTGGGTGCGCAGCAGCTTCATGGCGTCGAGCGCCCGGAAGAGCGTATCAATCAGCTTTCCGGTAATCTCCGGTTTCTTCTCCCGGACCCATTCAAGGGCATATTCAACCTCATGCGTCAGATCGCTCATTTCACGGAAGCCCATGGTTGAGGCTGAGCCCTTGATCGTATGGGCTGCGCGGAATATCGTCTGGACCAGCTCAGGTGCCGGGGCATGCTCCAACGTGAGCAGAGATTGGTCGATCCGCTCCAATTGCTCATTCAGCTCTTCTATGAAAATATCGCGGTAGGCAGACAATTCCATCATCATTACTTGTTCCCCTTCCTAACCGCCTAATATTTCCTCGAGCTTGAGAATGCCAATCAGCTGATCATCCCGTTGGCCAATCCCGTGGAAGACTGCTTCGCGGCTGCGGTTATGCCCGCCCGCAGGAGGGTGGATCTCGACATACGTAGTCACTTTATTGACCTTATCCACAATGAGACCCACGAATTCCTCCCGGTAGTTGACCACAATAATTCTTGTATTCCGGGTGTACGGCTCATCCGCCATCCCCAGCAAATTGCGCAGGCTCATTACGCAGACCACTTTACCGCGCAGATTGACCACACCCTTCACTTCATTCCGGGTGAACGGGATATCTGTAATACTGAGCATTTTAATAATTTCATGAATTTCTTCGATACGGATCGCACAGGTTTCGGCTCCTACAGCAAGCTCGATATACTGTTCCTTCTGTAAGGATGACATGGCTTCACCTTCAGTCTGTAGAATTAATGAGTCTTGAACGCGGCAGCGGACTGGGCTAAATCCTCAGATAACAGGGCCAGAGCCTGGCAGGTAGCTGCCGTTTCCTCTGAAGCCGCTGCGGATTCCTCGCTGGAGGCGGCGATGGACTGTACCGAGCTCATCACCTCGGCTGCCTGGGCGGATTCCTCTTCACAGGCGGCAGCAATTTCATTAACTTTGAGTGAAGAATTATTAACCATACTGATAATCTGTTCAAAAGCCTGGCTGGTCATCGAAGACTGCTCCACGCTTTCTGCTACTGCCCGGACGCTTTGCTTCGTATTCTCCTGCATGGCCTTGATGATCTTCGTGATTTCCTTCGTGGCATCACTGCTGCGCTCGGCAAGCTTGCGGACCTCATCCGCCACCACTGCGAAGCCGCGGCCCTGCTCTCCGGCACGAGCAGCTTCAATCGCCGCATTCAAAGCCAGCAGATTGGTCTGCTCGGCAATATCATCAATCACTTCGATGATGTCTCCGATTTTGCCGGAATCCTCTTCGAGCTGTTTCATCTGGTGATTGACGGTCTGCATTCCCTGCAGCGAGGTCTCAACCACATATCCGCCTTCCCGGGCCGTGCGCACCGTCTCATTCGACAGCTCCGCCGCTTCCTCAGCACTGGAGGCTACGGAATCAATAGCCAGCGACAGCTCCTTGAACAGTTCGGTAATGTTCGTTGCCGCAGCAGACTGGTTCGTGCTGGTGCCGGCGATTTCCTGGGTACTTGCCGAGATTTGCTCGGAAGACGCAGCTACACTCTGTGAATTCATAACAATCCCGTTGATCAGGTCCTTCAGGTTATGAACCATCCGGTTCAGGGCAGCAGCCAGCTGGCCTACTTCATCCTTGGTGGAAATATCGGATTGCTGGGTCAGATCACCGTTCGCCACCTCTGAGGCCAGCCGCAGCATCTGCATAAGCGGTTTGGAGATGGATCTTGCGATCAGGTAACCTATAAGAATACTGATGATGACAGCAGCCGAGACAACTGAAATGGTGAGCACCAGCGCGGAGGAATAGGCCGATTGTGAGTGGCGGTTCGCTTCATCGGCCAGCTCCACGTTAAATTCGATCAGACCATCCAGGTTCTCAAGTACTTTCTCTCCCTGCATAGTCAATTGGGTGGTCAGGAATGTATTAAATTGAGCTGGATCATCCTGTTCAGCCAGAACAAGTGCTTCCTCAAACAGCTTCAGATAAAGCTCATACTCTTTGTCAAAATCGTTCAGCAGCTCTTTCTCCGTGACGGTCGTGGCCAGCGGACGGTAATTGTCCAACTTCTGGATCAGATCCTGCCGGGTGGATGCAATCTTGTCCTGATAACCGGCAATTTGGGTTGTATCCGTGGTGTTGCTCATATCGCGCATATATACCCGGATGACCTGATAATTGATTTTGGCCGCAGACAGATCTCTGACCGAAATCAGATTGTTGTTATACATGGCTTTCATATTCTGATTACTGCTGCTCAGCGAGAAAATGGAATACACCCCGAGTCCCGCCAGAATTAAAGAGACCACCATAAAAGCTGAGATAATTTTTGTTGCTGTTTTCATGTTTCCGAACCATTTCATGTGATTTCCCCCCGTGGTTAACTTCTTAGTGTCCATCCTGCCGTAATCCTGTTGTATTCTCCCATAACACTCTCCCATCAGCCGGACACATCAGCTATATTTCGACATTTTTCGTTAAATAGTTAATATAATTATTTTGCATTAATAATTTTTTAATTTATTTTCTGTAATGCGCTTCCACATTGTCTATATGTAACGGTTATCCAGCTGGCAGCGGTAGCCATATTCAGCTTGACAGAACATCAAAAAGAGTTATAAATAAACATAATTAGCAAATGGTACAATCCTACATATACACAACGAAAAGAGGACTGCCCATTGACAACAAAAGTACCTTTGGCTGAGAAAATGGTGTTCTCCGGCGGCTTGCTGGGCCAGAATATGCTGTACAGCTTCATGTCGATGTATATTCTGTTCTTCTACACGGATCTGCTGGGCATTCCGGCGACTACCGCAAGCGTCATACTGGTAGTAGCGAGCATCTTCGATGCTTGTCTTGATCCGCTGATGGGCATGATTACCGACAAAACACGCTCCAGGTGGGGCAAATTCAGGCCTTATCTGCTGTTCTCCCCCTTCCTGATTGCGCTGGCAACCATCGTCTGCTTCTGGGACTTCGGCGGTTCCTCTACGACGACGCTGGTAATCGCCACCGTATCGTATCTGCTCTGGGGTATGCTGTATACGGTCTGTGATACGCCACTTTGGGCCTTATCGTCCGTCATCTCTACAGATCCGGGTGAACGGACATTGTTCGTCACTTTAGGCAAAATCGGCGGAACCCTCGGTGCGGTCGTGATCACAGTCGGCGGCATCCAGCTGCTGCTGGCCTTCGGCGGTGAACGGAGCACGCAAGCTTATCTGTATTCTGCAATTATTATAGGAATCATTGCCGCTTTATCTATTTTGCTGACCGGAATTCTTACCAGGGAAAGAGTCGCCCCTTCACCCGTGAAGATCTCCTTCCGGCAAAATCTGCAAACGGTGTATAAAAACAAACCGCTGCTCACCCTGCTTGCCTCGCTGCTGATTATCAACCTGGTCAACGGCATCCGGCAGAGCATCCAGCTGTATTATGTGGTCTATGTCTGGGGAGATGCCGGTTATGCAACCCAGGTCGGGATTAGCCTTGTTGTAGGCATGCTGCTGGGCATGACGGCTACGCCGCCGCTTTTGCGCCGCTTCTCCAAGAAGAAGGTATTCATCCTATCCTGCATTCTGGGGAGCTTGTCCTGCATCCTGCCTTACCTTCTCGGTGACCACAATGTTATGACCACACTGGTGTTCTTCGCGGTCAGCTTCTTCTTCTCGGGCATGACAACCATTGTGAGCACGTCCATGCTGCTGGATACCATTGATTATTCGGAGTGGAAGCTGGGCTTCCGGGGCGAGGGGATTGTGTTCTCCACGAACACCTTTGTCACTAAATTCAGCGGGGCATTGTCACGGCTCATTATCGGTGCAAGTCTGGGCCTGCTCAGCTATGTAGAGAATCAGGAATCGACTCTAAGGCTTCAGCAGGGGCTCAGCTTCGTGATGTTTCTGCTGCCCGCGCTGTGTTTCCTGGCCGCAATTCTGCCGATTCTGTTCTACAATATCAGTGATAAGCAGAGGCTGCAGATGCTGAGTGATTTGGAGAATACCCGGTCCGTATAGAAAGGGACAAAAGCATTTATCTGATATAAGGAGTGATCATGAACATGGATATATCCACAATGGCAGCACTGATGTCCCCTCCCGATCTGATTGGCTGCCGCAGAATATTATGCGTACAGCCGCACCCGGATGATAATGAGGTGGGCATCGGCGGGACAATCGCCTCTTTGGCGGAGCGGGGCTGCGAGATTCATTATTTGACTGTGACGAACGGGGATCTTGGTGCGGTGGACGAGCATTTGTCTTCTGCCGAGATTGCAGCCGTCCGCGCACGTGAGCTGGAGGCCGCAGGGCGGTCGCTGGGTGCCACAGTGTTCCATCAGCTGGCCCACGGCGACGGCACCCTGGAGCATATTCCGGCGCTGGCAGAAGAGATTGCCGAGATCATCCGTACCGTGCAGCCGGATGTTATCCTCTGTCCTGATCCGTGGCTGAGCTATGAGGCACATTATGATCATATCGTTACAGGCAGAGCCGCAGCCCAGGCCTTCCTGTCGTCCGGGCTTCCGCTGTATCCCCGAGGGACAAGCACCCGCCCCTGGCAGCCGAAGGCCATTGGTTTCTATTTCACCTCGGAGCCTAATACGGTGATTGACATTACAGACCACTTCGAGCGGAAGTTCGCAGCCTTAGCCCTGCACAGAAGCCAATTCAGTGAGGAGACTCTGGCGATGTACCGGATCTATTTCCGCGAGAAAGGCCGCCAGCTCGCTGAAGGCAAAGACTTCGAGCTTGGTGAAGGCCTGAAGGTGCTGTCCCCGCTGCATCTGCATTGCTTCGTGGATGCCCGGCTGATCTAAAGTGTACTAACATAAAGAAGAGCAGCACTTCTCACCTTAACGGGAGAATTGCTGCTCTTCTTTGCGTGGAATCTATGAACTTTAGGCTTGTTTCAGGATCTCACTCCTTCTCCAAGGTGAATCTCAGCAGCCGGCTCAGCGCCGCAGGCAGTACGCTGACATGGCTCTCACCGGCGAATTCATTAAGACTCGTCTGCAGGCCATGCTCCGCCAGAGATGCCAGCCGTCCGGGAAGCTTCCCGGCATCCTCGACCATATGCTCCAGCTCGTCGGCACCGATCGTAATCAGCAGCTTACGCTTCAGACCCTTAGAAACGTATGCAGCCAAGAACTGCTCCAGTTCAGCCAGCAGGGCATAATCATTCCACCATACCGAAGGACTGCCAGCCGTATAATGGGTTACCAGCTCCGGACGCGTGAACAGTGCGTGCAGAACAAGCAGGCCGCCAAGGGAATGGCCGAACAGTGCCTGCCGCTGTGAGTCCACGGGGAACAGGCTTGCGATCATCGGCATAATCTCCTGCTGCAGAAGATCGAGGAATTCGTCTGCCCCTCCGCTCTCCGGCCACTGGCTGCCATCCGGCCGCTTGGGCAGCTGCTGCTCCTCAGCCGGCATGGTGAAATCATAGCAGCGGCGCTTCATGTCGAAGGGCTCTCCGGATGGATAGCCGATTCCGACTACTACCACGGGATCATAACCATGCGGTTTGCGGGTCTGCAGCCGTGCGGATTCGGCCAGGGTATGGAATACGGCATGACCATCCAGTGCATAGATGACCGGATACCCCTCCGGCGGGGCTTCTCCTGTTGGATGCGAGATCAGAATCCGGTACTCTTGGCGTCTTGCTCCAGCATAAATGACATGTTCCTCGCAGCCAAGATGCGGGTAGCTCCGTTCATTCGTTATAGTCATGGCGCGATGATCTCCAGAACATCGTCAATGACATTGCTGTAGGCAACGATACCGCCGCCCAGCCAATTACGGTCATCCACATCATAGACCCTGCCGGCCTGGACGGCAGGGATGCTTTTCCAGAGCGCGCTCTCTGTCAGTTCCTTATAGAAGGACTCACCGGTGTTGGCTGTATCGTTGGCCAGGAAGATGTAATCGGCATCGATCTGCGGCAAAACCTCAAGCGACAGCTCTACACTGTTCTCTGTAGCGACAAGATCGCTCTTGGTAATTCCCAGCTCTTCCGCCAGTACAAACCCGCCGTAAACACCGCCCATCAGGAACATCCCGCGCGAATTGAACCGGATAATCAGCGCCTTTTTGCCTTGAATATGCGGAGCCAGGGTTGTCTTGGCTTCCTCTACTTTCTTGCGGTAATCTGCAAGGCCTTTAGCCGCTTCCTCCTGCTTGCCGAGGAGATCACCCAATATTGTTACGGAGCTGTCCAGGTCACCTGCCGCTTGCTGAAAGACATAGGTGGGGGCAATTTTGGAGTATTGCTCATAGACACCATTCTCTGCATAGTAGGAGTTATGCAGCACAATGAGATCAGGCTGCATTGCCATGACAACCTCCGGCGAAGGCAAGCCGCTGGTGAAATCAACAAGCGGAACCCCGGCAAGCCGATCCTGAAGATACTGCTGTCCCTGGCCTTTATTGGACCACTGTCCCACCGGCTTGACGCCGAGCACTATCAGAGAGTCTTCCATATATGGAGCAAATACTTTCGTTGGAGCAGTGTTTAATGTAACCTCATGTCCCAGTTCGTCCTGAACCACTAGCGGATAGCTGGTTGCCTCTGCAGCTTCAGCCACTGCCGGCTCCACTTCAGGAGACGGTGACGGTGTCGCTTCTGCGGCGTTTGCCTGAGCGGCTCCATTCCCGGTCCCGCTGTCAGCCGCCGAATTGTTGTTGCCGCAGCCCGCCAGCAGCATAATCACGAATATTAGCACTAAAATCGCCGGGATTCCTGACTTCCTTCTCTTGGTTGAATTGACCTTATGATCTTGCATGTTTATCTCCCCCTAGTGATAATCATTCTCATTACTAGGGATTATAGAGGATAAACAGAAGGGTAACCATGGACTGTATCCTGTTCCGGGCTTGGACTATTTCCTGTAAACATCAGAACGGCCTCCTCCAGCATCCGGTCCAGTGCTACCGCCGAGTACTCGAACCAGGGATCTGAGGGGAGCAGGTCCAGTTTGCCTGACTGTACTGCCGGCAGATTACGCCAGCTCTCACTGTGCTGCAGGGACAGCCAATGCCGCCTCGTGGCAAAATCAGGACAGATGATCAGCATTAGCCGCTGCGGATTCAATAAGCTGACTTCCGCAAGCGAAATCGGCTCATTATACAGCGTACCGGAGTCGGTATATGCCGGCTTCAAGGCAAGTTCGCCATAGATCACATCACGGATTCCCCTGTTGCAGTAAGCATGCAATTGATCTTCGTAAAGGCGGGGCACCATACAGCTCTCCTCACCCGCGGCGGCGGCCACCTGCTCTCTGGCATGGCGAGCTTTGTATTCAAAGCGCTGCAGCCACAGTCCGCACTGACATTCCCTGCCGAGAAAGGCAGCGATCTCCCGGAGCTGGACATCCCAGCGGTCCTGTTCCCGGGGGATGAAGAGGTTCTGGCTATTGCGCTGCAGATGCTCCTCCCATGCCGAATCCCAGGCATCGTGGCCGATAATTGCCTCCGTCCGGGCATTGATCAGCTTAGCCCGCTCAAGCTCCTGGTCCATCAGGTCTACCCTAAGATGTGTTTCAATCCGGTCGTAATACTTGTTGAAATAATAGGAAGTCCATTTGGAATCCAGCGGAGCGGCCACCGGGATGATATCCAGGGCCAGCAGTTGCCCGATCGCAGCTGCAGAGCAGGCGGCAACCCGCCGTTTATGTTGACGGATGTACGACGAAGGAGGAACTCCGGTTTCCTTTTTGAATTTGCGGCTGAAATAGAATTCATCGCTGTAGCCGACTTTATGTGCGATCTCACGGAGCAGATAATCCGACTCCTGCAAGTATTGCTTGGCCCGGCTGATTCTCAGCTCTGTCAGATAGTCCATCGTGCTCTGTCCGAACGTTTTTTTGAACAATTCGCCAAAATACTTCGGCCGCAGTCCGGCCATACCTGCCAGCTGATCAATGGACAGCGGTTCATGATAATGCTCCGCTATGTATTCCCGGACAGCCGCCAGGTTAAACCACCCGCCTTCCGGATGAAGACTGCCCTCCAGCAGCTGTTCCCGCTCCATACGTATTCCTCCGTTCTTATATAGTGTCATATTGTAATGCAGACCGCAGCAAATGCGGCTGGCTGCAGAATATCAGCTCTACAGCGATAATGATAATCATTATCTGTGAAAAACTCAATAAAAAAGAACGCCACCGGGTACTCTTCTCTGGATTGATGTCAAAAATCAATAAAATTCTAGACTGAAAAATAAAGTGTTAGATTCACAAGACTTCATTAAACTAAAGGGCAGGATAGCTTAATCTTAATTAATTGAATATTCGTTAGTAAACCGCCATGTGCGAGTCTTCTTTTCAGTCAAACGGGCTGCCTCCACCTATGCGTAATTAATAAGATGCTCCTGCCTAAAAACCCGGCTTTCTGCAATGAGATTTCTATCTGAACAGGCCTTGCTGATGGAGTGTCTTGGTAAAGTGATATTGCTTCATAGATGTGTCATGCTGGCTGTGGAATGTCGGTGATTCGGATGACTAAAGCGCTGCTGCATCAAAGCGGATTAGCGCCTCTAAACAGTATGCTACGAAGAATGAAATATGTCGCTGTTAGGTATTTTCAAAAAATGTCATCTTATATTCCTTAATAATAGTGAAATAATGTCGATAATATTATGTAGTCCAATGGGAGAGGGGAAAACAATGCAAGTTTATAAGGGGCAAACCCTATTGAATCCTACTCCGGTTATGAAGTCCGCTACTGTAAAAGGACGGTACGTTTCTTATGGATGTTGGTCAAGAAGAGTTCAAGTTGATCCACCGGTTGATCATTCAGTGTTATGAAAGTAGTTTTGACTGCGATAGATCGGTCCGTGGGCAGAGTGAATCATCAAAAGCCTACTTCATCATAAGTAGCATCAATTTAAAAAGGAAAGTTGAGGTTTTCGTGTGAAAAAGAAGTTAATCAGTTTCATGGTTGCTGCTCTGGTTTTTGCAAATGTTGGTGGAGTGGTGGCTGCTAAGAATTATGAATCCCTGCCACAAGCGGTTTGGACTCAAACACCGAATGAAGATTACATACCGATTCAACCAGAGAGTTTTTATGTGCCAGGAAAAGAAACGCTGTACTTACATGTTGGAGAACAAAGATTCTCTGAGACAAAAGTTTGGTCACCCGATACACTTCGAGCCGTAGATCCCAAAACAGGAAAGGTTAAATGGGTATTCTCGTTTGCAAAGGCAGGATACGGATGGCCAAGTACAGAATATCCTTTTGCTTATGCACCAGACGGTACGGTATACGCCTATTTCTCGTTTCCAGGAGTTCTTTATTCTGTGAGCCCTGCAGGGAAGGAAAATTGGAGTAAGCTCGTAGGACAAGATTTAGGGGCATTTGACGGCAAGTTATATCGCATGAGTGACGGAAACTTAATTATTGCAGGTCAGAAATCGAATAAAATCGGTGCAGAAACGGTACAACTACTATCTTTCGATAAAAATGGTAAGCAGAAAGCAAGTAAGGTGGTATCCGGAAAGTTAACTACTGTGTCGAAGAACCAAATCGCCATAGAGATGTTAAAAAAGCAGGGCAATGCTCAAAAAGTTGAAGTGTACAACTCTTCCTTACAGCGCTCATTCCAATACACATTCCCAAAGGGAGCAGGAGTCAACTTTTATACTGCTTTTGCACTCGATGATGGTACTTTTGTGTTTTCAGTACATCAAGCAAACACGCATAAACTTATAGCTTTATCTCCAAAAGGTTCCGCTATCTGGGGAAGAACAATCGATCAACTTGGGTTTGCTTTCCAAGCTGGGGATGATTATATGGTGTTTAATCCCAAAACCAAAAAATTAAGTTTGTTCAATCAGAAGGGTTTAGTAAAGGATAGAGTACTATCGAATTTTAATATGCCTGAGGGAGACGGTCTGCCAACAGCAAAGAAAACGGTAGAAGGAGACCTATATGTAGATTTGCTTACCACCCAGTATATTTTAGATGTAAAAACTTTGGCCTCTATTCACGAATTTAATCGAATAAAAGGGTCTATATTGGACTACCGTGAGAATAGTGTCTTAGTATACGACTGGAATGAGAATAGGATCTCAAAGCATTTATTGAAATAAGTTTTTAACAAATTGGACATAATTTTCAAGCCGCTTTCAGAATATTTATCTGTTAGCGGCTTTTTTGGTGAACTATGAGAGTTATAGGGCGGCGAACACTGTCGGGTGTCTAACGGAAACAAAGTTCTTGACTGAAAAATAAACTCCGTAAAATAAAGTTGTAGACTGAGGTATTAGACTTACAATGCCTCATTAATCTAACGGGAAACGTTAGCTCAATAACGTAACAATAAACCACACCTGCATTGAAATAGTCATACCGTGGTTCTAGTAAATCCGCTAATATAATGCCAAGATTATCGTGCACCCTATAAAATGGGAAATGAGCGGAGATGAAATTTATGATTAGAGTTGCAAAACTGGAGGATAGGAAAGATATATCCAAACTTTTGACGCAATTAGGTTACCCGGATACCGAATTTTTTATTAAAGAGAACATGGAAAGACTTCTAGCTGACCCCAACGATGAATTAATGGTATATGAAGATGAAGGACGTATTATTGCCTGTATTTCCATTCATTATATACCTCAGTTAGGAATTAGAGGTGATATCGCTTCTATTAGTTACCTTGTTGTAGACTCCTCAATTAGAAGTAAAGGAATTGGAAAGGAATTAGAGGAATTTGCCTCTGCCTCTGCCAGAAAAAGGGGATGTGACCGTATCCAAGTTCATTGTCATTCCAGAAGAATAGATGCTCATAAATTTTATGAGAGACAAGGCTTTAAGGAGGCTCCTAAGTACTTTTCAAAAATGTTAAACAAATGACGGACTAAACTCTCACTAGCCTTTATTGAAACGAAAGCAAGCATATTAATATTTAACTAACGGGAAACGTTTATTTAACAACAACAGCGGCAGTCTAAGACTTTATTTATCAAGTCTTAGACTGCCGCTGCTTCTTTTGATTGATCGGTTAAAAACTTATTTTTCAAAAGCTAACGATTCATCAGTTCAAGTTATTCTGCTGAATCTGCCCGCTGCTTCTTTTGATTGATCGGTTAAAAACTTATTTTTCAAAAGCTAACGATTCATCAGTTCAAGTTATTCTGCTGAATCTGTTATTCACTCGGCCAACCGGTAATAAGGGATGTACAGCGACGGCTTGAAGCCCAGCTTCTGAGCCAGTCTGTAAGAACCCTCATTCTCCTGACGGCAGCCCCACACCGGCTCCAGCCCGTGCTCCAGGCAGTAATCAATCAGTGCAGCACATACGGAGAAGGCAAAATGCTTCCCCCGGTGGCCCGCTGCCGATTCAATCCCAATCTCCAGCTGATCCGCTGTACGGTACGCCGAGAACGCACTCGAGGCGCTCTCCCCCTCCCAGAGCAGGGTGTATCCTATGCCTGTACTTAGGAAATGCTCTGCATCTCTCCAGAAATAGCGCGGAATCACAGCACCTGATTGCCCGTCAAACAGCCCGGCAGTCATCTGAACAATTACTGCATCCTGCCGGAACCATTGCTCCTTCGCACTGTGGTAGACTTCCGGGTCAAAGGTGAAATTCACTCTGGTATGGGTGTACATCCTCCGTGTATCAGCCATTTCAGGACCGGGCTCGACCGCATTTAACAGTGCGTTATGCTCAGTAATTATTGACTCCACCAGCGGAGACCAGCCTCCTGCCGGATCACCCTGCAGCCATTCCGGGGACTGCCTGTCCCCTGACTTGTTGGTAATATAATCATATAAGCTCCGGTTAAACACCTCATTGCCCGAATCCCCATAGACCAGTGACATCCCATAATCATGAGCCACATAAAAGGTGCGGGGGTTCTGCACATTATCCACATAAACAGTGCCGGTAGTCTGGCCCTTGAGCACTGCTTCGGCGAACAGGGTGTTGATCTTCACTTGGCTTAACAGCGGCAGAGCCAGGGCATAGTCACGGCTATCCAGCTTCAGCATCATTTTCTCCTCTTTTCTCAGGATTGATTATATGTATTGTACAGCCAGCGGAAATTCCACTCAAAGATATGGGAGCCCTCCCATGTATCAAACGGTGCCGGAATCCCCTTGGCGAGCCAGAAATCCGCGCTCTCCCCGCTCCGGACAGCCGCTGCGGCAAACGCCTGAATCTCTTGGAGATAACTTAACATTTCAGCGATGCTCTCACGCCCGGCAACCCCTCCATGACCGGGAATCAGCCGGGTGAAATCCATCTCCAGGCCAATCCGCTCCACAATACCGGCCCAGGCTTCAGGGAAACCATGCAGCATGGCCGGATGAGATTGGCTCAGCACCAGATCCCCGGCGATCAGCACCTTCACGTCAGCAATATATACCATGGCATCGCTGCAGGTATGCCCGCCGCCATAGGTGAACAGCTGTATGGACCGCTCTGACCCGTGAATATCAAGCGTATCCTTGAATGTCACAGCAGCTGTTACTCTGCGGATCGCAGGCGTTGCCTCCAGCAGGGCCTGCTTTTCCGATATTTCATATCCCAGCGCTGCCTGCAGGCGGGTGTCCGCAGCAGTACTATGAGCCTCCTGCAGCGCTGCAATCTGCTTCTGCAGCCCTTCCTGCCATTCCCCAAGCTCAGGCGGACCCGTCGTTGTCAGCACTTCACGGGTAAGCTCTGTGGAAATGATAAGACTATCCGCAAATTCCTGATTCCCGTAATGATGATCCCCGTGATAATGGGTATTCACTATGTATTGGACCGGGTTCCCTGTCAGCTGCTCAGCCGTCTCCCGCAGGAGCTTCGCTGCCCCGGGCAGGCTGAAGGTATCCACCACGACTGTGGTATCCCCAAGATCTATAATCGAGGCATTGCCTACCGCTCCCCGGCCCGGAGTTACAATTGCCGCCCATACTCCATGTGCTACTTCCTCTAGCGTGAACATACATATCCTCCCATTTATATTTTTACTTATTATACCTTAATATGGCATGCACTTACTGACTAATTATTTGCAGGGAAAAACAGGAGTAAAAACAGATCATTGTCCCCGGAAATCGTATGTTATAATACATTCAATGTAATTCTATAGCCTTCATTCTGATTCGACCTGAAAGGAAACGATCTATGATTATTCCAGCACCTGAAGTGAACTTCACAGCTTCCCCTTTTTATAATCCCAGTCTCAAAAATGTAGTTATTCTGGCCACCGGCGGCACCATTGCCGGCAGCGGCGAAGCGCATAAAACCTTGAACTACGAACCCGGTGCTCTGCCCGTGCAGGATCTGCTGGATAGTGTGCCCCATCTGGAACGGCTTGCCAATTGTGCCGGCGTGCAGGTCAGCAATCTGTGCAGTGCAGATATTACCAGCGAACACTGGCTTACACTGGCTGCGTACATCAATACACTCGCCCTCCGGGAGGATGTGCACGGCTTCGTAATTACCCACGGCACCGACACCCTGGATGAGACCTCCTATTTCCTGAACCTGGTGATCAAGACCGACAAACCGGTGATCATTACCGGCTCCATGCGCCCGGCTACCGCCATCAGTGCCGACGGACCACTGAATCTGTATCAGTCCGTTGCGCTGGCAGCGAATCCGGATGCATCCGGACAGGGCGTTATGGTTGTCTTCGCCGAGGGCATCTACAGCGGGCGGGATGTGCAGAAGGTGAATACCTTCAAGGCCAATGCCTTCGATGAGCGTGATTTCGGCTGCCTGGGCTACATGCGCGACAGTCATGCCTTCTTCTATACCCGGACGCTCAAAAGACATACGACTGCTTCACAATTCGATGTATCGGCCATGACCGGACTGCCGGAAGTATCCGTAGCCTACTTCCATGTCGACGCCGATCCCGGCATCCTGGATTATCTCGCCACGATCTCCAAGGGCATTGTGATTGCCGGAGCAGGCGGAGGCATCTACAGCAAGCCGTGGATAGATAAAGTCGGCGAGCTTAAGAACAATAACATCCCTGTGGTCCGCTGCTCGCGGATCTCAAGCGGGATCACGCTCAAGGACTCCTACATTGACCTGTCCGCCAATTCCATTCCCTGCAACAGTCTGGTGCCGCAAAAAGCACGAATCCTGCTCTCTCTGGCGCTGACACAAACAACCGGCTACGACGAAATTGCCGCAATGTTCAACGAATATTAAAACATTAGATATCACTCTAAGGGGTGTCCCGTAAGCCTTATAATGGCTTCCGGGACACCCCCTTTTTTTTGAGTAAGATCAACGTGTGCACTTGAATGGACGCTCCGCGAATGGAACATTGTTTGGGTATTTGTCTCTACTCATTAGAAATCTGCTTTTGAGTTAGCCCCTGTCAGCCCGCTGCGGATGGAAATTCAAACGTGAGGACGGCACCGCCTTCCGGGCAGTTCCGGGCGGTAATCTTACCGCCGCAGCGCTCCACGATGGCGCGCGAGATGGCCAGACCCAGCCCGGAATCACCATTTTTCCCTTTGACGAACCTGTGAAACAGACTGGGCAGCAGCTCCTGCGGAATGCCGGGGCCGTCATCCGAAACCGTTAATGTAATCAGCCCCTTGCCTACATAGCCATGGATATCAATCTTCCTGTCCGCATATCGTGCAGCATTGGATAATACGTTCAGCAGTGCCTGCAGCAGCTTATCACGGTCAGCCCTCAGCATCAGCCCGCTGTCTCCGGAGATTTCAGTCTTGAGCGACAGCTTTCTTGCAGCCAGCTGCGGATTGATCCGTTCTACCGCCTCTGAGAGCAGCTCTTCCAGATCGCATTCTACCGCCCGGAATATATCCTCTTCGCTGTCCAGCTTGGCCAGCAGCGTCATTTCGCCCACCAGGTCCCGCAGCCGTCCGCTCTCGCCCAGGATAATATCCAGCCCTCTACGGACATCCTCACCTTCAAATATCCCGTCCCTGATGCCCTCCGCATAACCGGATATCGACATCAGCGGTGATTTCAGCTCATGCGAGGCATTCTGGAAGAATTGCTTCTGTACCCGGTTGAACCTGTGTAATTCCCCGGCCATTTCGTATACGGTCTGGGCCACAGAACCGATCTCCCCACCCGCCCGGATCAGATTCACCTCGGCAAACCGGCGGTTTTTCACTTTTTTGAGTTCCCCGCGCAGGCTGATCAGCGGATCAATCAGCTTCCTCGTGATAAACAGGCTGAACAGGAACATCACGGCTGCACCGGCGGCAAAGACAAGAATCAGACGTTTGAGCAGTGCCTGCTCGATCGCTTTGATTCTGCTGACAGGGGTCAGCAGAGTCAGCTTGCCTTGGGGAAGCGCATTTACCTGCACCAGATAGCGCGGGTCGCTGCCGTCCCATAAGCTCTGCAGGCTGCCTGTCTCTAATGCCGCTATGCCGGTAACCGCCTGCGCCTGTCCCGGCGCCAGTCCGGGTACAGCCGGGAGGGTTCCCGACACCACATTCCCCTGCTGATCCGTTACAATGGCCTGTACTCCGCTGGAAAGCGTAGCATATTGAACCGGGAACAACTCATTTTCTTCAATTGGGACTGCACTTATTGCTGCGGCGGGCAGCTGCTGCATGCTGGCGGTCAGTGTAGCGCCTAGCGTCCGCAATCCCTCCTGTTCCTTACCGATGAAATGATCCATCAGTACCAAATGAATCATCACTCCCGTGATGGACAGGACAAGCAGCAGAGACAATCCGAAGGCGAAGTTGATCTGATGCACCAGCTTCAGCTTCTTCATCTGCCCGTTTAGCTTCATACGCATATTCATCAGTCCTGCCCTTCTCTCATCCGGTAGCCATGTCCCCAGACCGATTCCAGCGGTAAGCCGTCCATTTTTTTGCGGATGCGTTTGATCAGATGGTCCACTGCGCGGTCACTGCCGAAGTAATCATCACCCCAGACATAACCCAGCAGCTCTTCCCGCGTAAACGCCCGGTTCGGATGTCCGGCAAACACCTTCAGCATCAGGAACTCCTTACTCGTCAGCTCCACCTCTGATCCGTGCCAGAAGGACCTCCTTTCTTCCAGAAGCAGCAGCAGTCCGCCCAGCTCTATGCCTGTAGGGGGAGGCAGCTCAGCTGCGGGCAGAGGCTGATGGAGCCGTTCCCACCTTTCCAGTTGCCGTTTGATCCGGGCCACCAGCTCAGGGGGACTGAACGGCTTGACCAGATAATCGTCACTGCCCAGCTCAAGACCCAGTATTTTATCGACTTCATCATCTTTGGCTGAGATCATAATGATCGGCACCTCTGCTTCATCACGGATGCGCCTGCATAGTTCATACCCGTCCATCCCCGGAAGCATGATATCGAGCACCCACATGCCGGGAGGATCGCTTGTCCACAGGGCCCAGGCTTCTTCGGCACTTCCCAGGCCAATGGTGCGGAAATTCTCCTTATGTAAATAAGCCTCGACCAGCTTGCGTATATTCTCGTCATCGTCCACAACGGCAATGACCGTTTGATTGTTCATCCGGAACCCTCCACAGTTTTGTCTGCTCCATTATAACAAGCTGCCGGAGGCGGTAGGGTCCTGCCATTGTTTTTCCACAAAGCTACCAACTTCCTGCCACAGTAGAACGCTATATTGGGAGCTGTAAGACAAACCTCACCCATAAGGAGTGTTAGTTCATGAACCGTTTAATCTTGAGAAGAATGGCCCTCTCCACCCTGCTGCTGTCCTCCATCGCAACCCCGGTGTTCGCCGACGCAGACCGCACGCCGCCACAGACACAGGCTCCCGCAGTTACCTTAAGCGCTGCCTCCGCACCTATGCAAGGCAGTATCATGATTGCCTCCCGTTTCCCCGACTTGCTGAACCTTGCAGAACGCTACGCGCCGGAAACCGTTCAGGACTGGACCGACACGCTCAGCAGATACAATAAGGCCCTCCGCCTTAATGTACAGGTGCTAACCCTGGATACAACAGGAGAAGTTACCGCTCCAGCCGTGCAACTGGCCACACCTGTAGCCTTGACAGCAGCCATACCTTCCCTTGCCGGTTCAGCACCGGCAGCCGATCTTCAGCTTGTCGGAACAGACGGGACCCTCAGTGTCTTCGCAACAGGAACAGCGGCTTCATCCACTGCAGATTTCACCGTGTTTGCAGCACCTGACAGCCTCTCGTCCGCAGGACTCACAGACTCTGGCTCCATAACAGCTGCTGCAGCCCCGGCTCTGCTCCCGATGACAGAAGATAACGGATTCTTCAAGGCACAGGCTGCACTGGCTGAAGCCGTAGAATCCAAAGATGCCACAGCGGTCAAGCACGCACTGGGCGGGCTGCTGGAACAGTACAAGGACCTTACCAAAAAGCTTGAAGAAGCGAAGTAAGCACGGAATAACGCGTCTATAGCAGCAGGAGATACAAAAAGCAGGCCAAGGGCGGGTACCTTTGGCCTGCTTTTCGTTTAGACAATCTTTCGTCAGGAGAGCGCAGCTACCGATTCAGGGGTAAACGCCTGAAGCTCACTCAGCCGTCCGTCACGGATTTTGACCGCCCAGGCGGGATCTCCGAGCAGCGCCCGTCCCACAGCCACCAGATCAAACTCATTGTTGTTCAGCCGCTCCACTAGTCCCTCCAGTCCCGGATGAGTCTGGCCTTCCCCTTCGGCGGGATCACTGTCCATGCCAACCGCCCCGACCGTAATGGTCGTCTTGCCTGTCAGCTTCTTCACCCAGCCGGCAAAGCTAAGATCCGAGCCGGCAAATTCGGGTTCCCAGAAACGGCGTACTGAGCAGTGGAAGATATCTACTCCGGCGTCCACCAGAACGTTCAGCAGTTCCTTCAGCTGTTCCGGTGTGTCCGCCAGTCTGGCAGCGTAATCGCCCATTTTCCATTGGGACAGACGCATGGCTACCGGATAATCCGGACCTACCGCAGCACGTACAGCTTCGACTATCTGAGCAGCAAACCGGGCGCGCTTCACCAGATCGCCGCCGTAACGGTCTGTCCGCTGATTGGTCTTCGCCCACAAGAACTGGTCAATCAGAAAGCCATGGGCTCCGTGAAGCTCTATGCCATCGAACCCGGCTTCTTTGGCATGAAGCGCTGCAGCCGCGTAAGCCTGAATCACATCTGCTATTTCGTCCTCTGACATCGGCTCGCCTGCCTTGTTCCCCTCCAGATCCAGTCCGGACGGACCGATGGACAGGGCTTCCGGGTTAGGCTGGGAACCATTCGGGCGGATCATGCCCATATGCACGATTTGCGGGAAAATTTTGCCCCCTGCTTCATGCACCTGTCTGACCACTTCCGCCCAGCCGTTCAATGCTGCTTCTCCATAAAGCCTAGGCAATCTGGACTCACTGGTTGCTGAAGGATGGTCAATTATGGCTCCTTCGGTTATCACAAGACCGACACCGTTCTCGGCACGGCGGCGGTAATAAGCAGCTACATCCGGTCCCGGCACACCTTCAGGCGAGAAGGCACGGGCCATCGGCGACATGACAATTCGTGTCGGCAAGGTCAGTTGATGGATCGTATAAGGCTGAAACAAGGCTTGGATGGAATGATTGTTGTTCTGCGGATGACTCATGAACCGCACCTCCAATATTATTTTGGCACCCGCAGTTAAGGGGTACGAATGCAATATTAGCAATGCCACCTGCCTCATTCAACCAACAATCCGCGCCTTCTGTTGCTTAAGCGAAATGCAAAATGTATTGTTGGTTATCAAGGGATAACTTGGTTGGCGCAGCCGCAGATGTTTATAATAGTTAGAGCATTAGTTACCGAAGGGAGCATGGATAGAGGATGCCCAGTATACTTTCACCGAACCCGAACGACCCGCGCGTCATCCGGACACGCCAGTTAATTCTGGACTCATTCGCCGAGCAGTTAAATACCATGGACTTCAATGCAATTACCGTACAGGATATCACGCGAAAAGCCACGATTAACCGGGCCACATTCTATGCTCATTTCCCTGATAAATACGCACTGCTTGAATCGTTCTTATCAGATGCCTTCACGGAGCTTGTCCTCCGCAAAATCGATGACCAGGCAGCCTTGACCGAGGAAACGCTCTATACGCTGGTTGCCGCTCTTTGCGATTATCACGAATCCAGCCATCACTGCCTGAAGAAATATGACTCACTGGCGCTGATTATTGAAGAAAATATTAAGCTGCAGCTGGAGCAGCTGCTGCAAAGGCTGCTGTCCGGAGTAGACAGCACAGCGGATAGCCGCACACTGCAAACGGCTGCAACCCTCCTAAGCTGGTCAATCTACGGGGTTACCTATCGCTGGAATAAGGAGGGCCGGCATGAATCCGCTGCTGCGCTGGCCGGCAGATTAGTGCCATTGATGAATAACGGAGTATCCCTGCTGACTCCCGCTGGGGGAGAGTAAGAAGCACGGTTCCGCTAAAAAACCTTCGGAGATTGTCCCCCGCCCGGCAGGCAGCACATTCTTTCCGGCCCCAGGTCGTCCCGGTGAAATCAAGTGCACTAATTTTTGCTCTTCTTTTCCTCCTTTTGGTAGAATTTAGTGGAATTAGAGGGATTTATCCCCTTGAGTTTTCCATACAGCTCACTTTCGGCGAAATTAAAGGGATTTATCCCTTTGATTTCCGCATACAGCTCACTTTCAGCGGAATTAGAGGGATTTATCCCTTTGATTTCACCATACAGCCTACTTTCAGCGGAATTAGAGGGATTTATCCCTTTGATTTCCGCATACAGCCTACTTTCAGCGGAATTAGAGGGATTTATCCCTTTGATTCCACCATGCTGCCGACTTCTGGAGGATTCAGTGGGATCCCTGATTCAAGGAGAAGTTCTTCCTTCAGTCGGAAACGGATCTGCGCCAATTTCCAAAGAAAAGTATCCGGGGCATTATGCACGTTGTATCCACAACAGACGAATATCATAATTTCCTACATAATCAAAAAGGAGCGCAGCCGTTCTGCGCTCCGCACCTCCACCGCTACTTCCGCTTCCGCTTCTTCCGCTTGCCGCCACCCTTTGTCCCGTTCTGGCTGGAATGCCTGCCGCTCTTATCCGTGCGGTTATGTCGTTCCTCCAACCGTCCCTGATGACGATCCGTCCATTCCTCCGCAGCCTCCATCTGTGCTCTGCCTCCAGGCACCTTAACCTGCAGGGAAGGCTGTCGCCTGCGCCCGGATTCTCTCCCCTTACGCAGTGCTCCCACCGCATAAATGCCTGAGAACACCAGAACAAACATAATTCCTGCGGCCAGACCTCCCCCTTGTCCCGGAATCAGCGGCATGCTGGCGAGTATGGCGACCAGACTTCCCATTGCAATCCATGAGCTGTACGGATAGCCGCGTAACCCGCGCTGGCCCTTGAAGGGTCCTCCGTTGCGCCGGCGCAGCCGGTAGTGGCTGGCCATGATGATGAAGTAGGAGAACAGCAGCGCGAAGCCGCCGGAGCTGACCAGAAACAGGTAGACTCCCTGCGGCAAAAGCATACTCAGTCCAAGCCCGGCCAGCATTGCACCGCCGGAAATGAGGATGCCCCGGTACGGGATATCCGTACGGTCCTGCATCCAGGCCGGAGTATGCCCTTCCTCCGCCAATGAGCGGAGCATCCGGCCCAGGCCGAATACGGAGGCCAGCATCGTTGACAAAATAGCGGACACCAGGACGATATTCATCACCGTCCCAGTCCAGCCGAGGCCATACAGGCTGAGAGCAGACACAAACGGACTGATCTGTTCAGAGACCAGAGTCCGGGGCAGCAGCAGAAACAATGCGGTCATCGCCGCCAGATAGAGGCTGACCAGCAGCAGGATTGTCCGCCGGATCGCTCTGGGGATGGTGACTCCGGGATTGCCTGTCTCCGAGGCTGCCAGTCCCAGTACTTCAAATCCCGCATAGGTAAACATCACCATGAGCATGCTGCCCGCGATACCGGCAATCCCCCCGGGGAACAGGCTCTGGCCGCGCACAACTTGAATACCGGCCGCGCCTTCGCCCCTGGTTCCAAATCCGGCTACTATAGCCACCGCGATCACGATGAAAGCAACAATGGCCAGCAGCTTGAAGGCTGCCAGTCCGATCTCCAGCTTGCCCAGCCGTTCTGCCCCGAGCAGATTGAGCAGTGTTACCAGAACAATGATCCCCGAGCCCACCAGCGCCAGCGGCAGCGCTGGAAACCAGCCCCGCAGCAGAATGGATACTGCCGTCGCTTCACTGGACATCGCGAGCACAAGGCCTGTCCAGTATACCCAGCCGACCGTGAATCCCGCTCCCCGGCCGAACGCCTGCTCGGTGTACGTGCGGAATGAGCCGGGTGCCGGATTCGCCACCGTCATTTCCGACAGCGCGGAGAGGATGAGATAGACCAGAACCCCTCCGATTACATAAGCCAGCAGCACAGACGGGCCTGCCGCCCGGATCGCCACGGAAGACCCCAGGAAGAAAGAGCCGCCGACCACGGTCCCCAGGGCGAGCATCGTCAGCTGCCATACAGATAATCCTTTTTTGCCCGGGTTCCCGGACTTCCGCAGCTTCTCCAGCCTCACCAGCTTCTCCACCTTCTCACGCTTCACCTGACTACCTTGTTTTCCTTCCTCCATAATCCTGCCTCCCGGTTTGAGATAACAGAAGTATCTGCATATTCCGGGGAAATTAGCCAGGCTGCCTGAGGGAGAATGATAATTGGCGAGATTTTGCGGGACTCCCGGTATCCCTTATTAGTGCACTTAGCGGCGCGAATACATCGGATAGGGATAAAAAGCTGCCGCCGCCTGCTGGGCTATGTATGAAGGCATGCCCTTGGCGGCTTTACCCGCATTCATACCTTCCGTCATACCGTTATATGGCATCGCCTGTGCATTGGGATGGAGGGTATTCTCTGCGGCACCGGAAATAACGCATCCCGGAGGCGGACCAAGAATAACCGATTCCTTCAGCGGCGCAACCGCCTTGGCATAATCCTCTTCTTTGATACAATAAGCCCGCTGGATCACCTCTTTGGGAACTGCTCGCATGTATTCGGTTTATCGCGTACATTTAGCTCGTCTACTCTATCACTTGCACATTGTATTCGGTTTATCGCATACATTTAGCTCGTCTACCCTATCACTTGCACATTGTATTCGGTTTTTCGCATACATTTGGCTCGTCTTGCCTATCACTAGCACATTGTATTTGGTTTTTCGCATACATTTGGCTCATCTACTCTATCATCGGCACATTGTATTCGGTTTTTCGCATACATTTGGCTCATCTACCCTATCGTTCTCTTAAGCCCCCAAGCAAGACGTACGAATCAGATCGCACACTGGGCAGGCGGCTCAGAACCGCTTTTTAAAGAATGTAGAGCGCCCCAATTCAGTTTTTGGACATACCGGTCACCGAGTGACAGCCTGCCTTTCGCGTCTAAAGCATGTTCCTTGTAAGAATTGGATTATTAAATCATATTCATCCTTTGGACATATCTGCTCCAAATTTCAATGTATCTTATCCATCACAGATGAATAATATCATTTCCCATTTTAGATAAAACAAATATTCATGCTGAAACCCTCAATCCGAACACAACAAAGGCTGACCCAGGCAGCCATATCATGGCCTACCAGGTCAGCCCAGACTTCATTTCATTACCGCTCGAACAGCGTGACGCAGTTGCGGCCTTCCGCTTTGGATTGATAGAGCGCATCATCGCCCAGCTTGTAGATATCCTCCTCGCGGAGTCCGTCGACAAGAACGGCCGCTACGCCGATGGACACGGTAATTCTTCCGTATTCCGGGCTAAGCTCATGCAGAATCCGCAGCTCCGCGATGCTTCTTCTGATTGCTTCGGCATATTCCCGCGACTGCTGAGGAGTGAACCCGGCCACCACAATGCCGAACTCTTCTCCGCCCAGGCGGAACGCAACACCGTCCGCCCGTTCAGCCAGCTCATTCAGCAGCTGGCCGACTCTCCGCAATACAGTATCGCCCTCGTAATGGCCGTAGGTATCATTGTATTTTTTGAAATAGTCTATGTCGAGCATCAGGTAGGTCAAATGCCGTTTGTCTGCAGCTGCCTTCTCTACCTCGTCCAGGAACAGCTTATTGAAGTATCTGCGGTTATACAGCCCGGTCAGCTCGTCGGTAATCGAGATTTGCTCGATCAGACCGATATATTTGTTCAATTCCTCGTTGTTGAACTCCAATTCCTTGGTCCGTTCCACCACGAGCTCCTCCAGATGCTCCTTATGCCGCCGCAGCTCCTCTTCCGCCTTCTTGCGCTCGGTAATATCCTTCACAGTCCCCTGAATCGCCGGTTTGTCCATATACATGATCCGGATGACCTTGTGGATCACAATGACTTCACGGGTCTTGTCCTTGTGAACAAGCCGGGTCTCATATTCATCAGGCACCTGCTTGCCTTCAACTCTTCTTGCATAATAGTGCGATACTTTGTCCTTCTCGGAGGGGCTGAGGAAGTTCTCGAAGGGCTGATCCAGCATCTCATCCATCTCATACCCCAGCATCTGCGCCAGGGCCTCGTTGACATATTTACACCGCTTGTCCTGGGTAATGAATACCCCGTCCTGCAGATTGTTCACCAGTTCACGGTATTTCTCTTCCGACCGCTCCAGCTCTGTGTAGAGGCTGGCATTCTCCAGGGAGAATACCATTTCTCTGGATAACAGATTAATGATCTTCATCCGTTCCTTGGTGAACACGCCGGTAACCAGGTTATTCTCCAGATAGATAATCGCAATCGTCTTATTCTGGTTGATCAGCGGCATACATACCATGGATTTCGGCTGGTGCTTCACAATATAAGGATCGTTCACAAACATTGTCTCCGAAAAAGCATCATTGTAAATCAGGCTCTCCCGGCTCTCTTCCACCTGCCTGATAATAGAGACCGGCAAATTATCCAGCCGGGACGACTCATGAATAGCGACCGAAATTCTGTCAGTATCGGCTTTATATTCACCCTCCACCAGAAGATTCGCCTGGGAGGTCATCAGAATACAGCCCCGCTGGGCACCGGCATTCTTGATGACAATCTCCATGAGCGCTTCCAGCAGATTGTTCAGCTCAATCTCCTTGGAGATTGCCTGGGAAGCGAGGATCATTGAATTCAGATCAATGCTCTCGGTGTAGTCCGTAACCGTCCGGCCATGGAGGAATTCCTTCGTGTTAATTTTTTTGACAATGGAAGAGTAGCGCTCGTTAATGAACCTGATCTTCTCTTTGGCGCCCCAGACCGAATAATAGTATACAGATTGTCTGAGCAAATAAGCGGCGAACTCATTGAACTCCTTATGATAATAGAACCGGGCTGCCAGCTCATTGCCCAGCGCCTTATAGCGTACAAAGCTTCCTTGCTCACTGGTCTCAATCGCCAAATCATAATAGCGGCTTGCCTGATTATCGTTCCTGCTGATTCTAGCCCATTCGGCCTTCATCAGATATTCATGCTGGCGGAAGGTTCCCGGCGCATTCCTGGCCCATTTGCGGACCCGCCCGTACTCTTTACGCATTCTGGATTTGGCTTTACGTTTGCCGTTCACACTTAAATCCTTATAGGCATAAGCCAGATTCAGGAAAGTATACAGGGCGAATTCCTCCATAAAAGCAGAACCGGCCAGCGTTCCGATGATCGGGTAGGCCTTATCGATATACTCCAGTGCTTCATGATGCTTCTCATAAGTGAACAGCAGTTTCATTTTATAAATATAATAGATCGCAATTCCCGAATAATACCGCGCTTCTTCCAGCTGGCTCAAATAGGCCTCTTCACTAAATGACTCACTGTTGAAGGAAGTCCGGTCCGGCAGCTCGCCTGCAAGACTGCGGAAATACTGGCGGGCCAGCTGCGCTGTGGCAAGCGATTCCTTATATTTCGTATTCTCAATCATAGAGATCGTACGGGTACTCTCCTGAAGCGTAGTCGCGATGTCCATCGACGGGTTCCAGAGATTCACATAGAATGCGGAATGGGCAAGATAGAGCAGATCCCCTGTCCGCAGACTGGCTTCAATCGAGGTGCCGAACCAGTCCTGCAGCGTATCCCAGGGCTCGGTCCAGGCATGGCTGAACAGCGTATACAATACATGTGCCGCGCCTTTCCACTGCAAATCATTGAACCTGTCGTTAATCCTGATCCCGAGCCGCCCGAATTCAAAGGCCCCTCTGGTATCTCCGAAGCCGGACAATAACATGGCATATCCGATAAAAGCAAGCGCCGACTCGGGCGAGTTGCCGTATTTCAGGGTCAGGCCGACCTTTTTGAGCACCACCAGTCCAAACAGCGAAGTTTCCCCTGATATAAAAGATGGCGGGATAAAATTAATCAACAGCCGCATGACCAGCTTCATCTCCGGATCTTTCATTTCCGGCGATGTAAAAATCCCTTCCGGCGTTCTTCCCCGCAGCGCAGCCTTGATCACCAGCAGCTCCTTCAATACGGAGGCCATTCCCACCTTGGCGGGAATCCGGATTCCCAGCGCCTGCAACCCTTGTCTGCCTGAAGCGATCGATTCCGGCATCATACCCAGATACATATAATGATTGGCCTGCATTTCGTAAATTTCCGCGAGTGCGATTCGGTCTGTAGTATGTTTCTGCAAAAGAGTGCAGGCCTGATCCGCCTGTTCTACATGGTGGGTGAGATAGCCGCATTCCGCATACAGTCTGTAGATCTCCGCAGTCTGCTCCCTGTCCGCCAGCCAAGAATTCTCCGGCAGCAGCGTTATTGCCGCCTCCAGCAGGATGAATGCAGAATCATACCCGTAGCCCGCCTTGGCTTTCTGCGCTGCACGGAGATTAAGAGCGATCACATCCTCAATTTCAGAGCGCTCGCTGATAAATTCCAGGCCTTTGTTCATGTGTGCTGCAATGTCAACGATCTTGTCCTCGGCATCCCCGTTGCCACAAATCTTCAGCAGAAGACGCCCGATGCTAAGATGCAGCCTTTTTCCCCGTTCAGCGTCAAGCATCTGATAGAAGGCCTGCTGAATCCGGTCATGGGCAAATTTCAGCCGGATTTCCGTCTGCAGCGGTGCCGCCCCTGCTTCACTCAGCGTCCCGGAGAATATGGCATAGCGGTGGTCCGCAGGAAGAATATACTCCTCGTGTACGGCCCGGCTGATGGCAGCTGCAATTACCTCCGGCGGTTCTTCACCGATCAGGGTAAGCATGCCATAATCGAATACATTGCCGACGGCCGAGCTTAACATTAAGATCCTGCGGACATCTGCCGGCAAATTCTGCAGCTGCCCCACCAGGAAATCAACGACATTCTCATTGACCGGCAGCGCCTCAATCCGCTCCAGGTCCCAGTTCCATTCCCCGCTCAGCTTATCAAAAACAAAAAAACCGCGTTTATGCAGATCCTTCAGAATTTCCGTCAGGAAAAAGGAATTGCCTTTGGACCGCTTGAAGATCAGTCCGGTAAGCTTCTGCACCTTCTCCTTGCTGCTGTACAACGTGTCAGCGATAAGGCTTTGCACATCGTCCTCGTTCAGAGGCTTCAGGTGGATGCGTGAAACCTCACGGCTCTTCTCTATTCTGGCGATGGAGGCAAACAGGGGATGCCCTTCGTGAATTTCATTCTGACGGTAGGAACAGATTACAAACAGCCTCTGCAGATGGTTATCCAGCACCAGCTTCTCCACCAGCTGCAGGCTGGAGTAATCCGCCCACTGGACATCGTCCAGGAACAGGACGAGCGGTTTGTCATTATGGGTGATCCCTTCCACAAACTTGGCAAAGGTCAGGAAGAAGCGGTTCGTCTCCTCGGCAGGATTCAGCGGCTCAACCTCCGGCTGAACGCCGATCCAGGCGGCAAGCTCAGGGATTAACCCGGTAATTACACTGCCGTTTCCGCCCAGCGCCTTGTTCAGCGAACGGCCGATATAACTCTTGTAATCCTCATCCGGGCTCTCCAGCAGCTGGCTGATCAATCTCCGGAAGGCCTGGATCAGCGCGCTGTACGGAATGTTCTTGTTATACTGGTCGAATTTTCCTTCCGCGAACAGCCCTTTCTCCTGGCTGATGGTCTGGTGGAGCTCATGGACCAGTGCCGTTTTGCCGACACCGGCATCACCGGATACCAGCATCAGCTGTGAGCTCGTTTTGAGGCTGCTGCGGAAGGCATCCCCCAGGCGGGACAGCTCCTGCTGCCTGCCTACAATCTTTTGCGGAATGCGGAAGGTATTCAAGAGGTCCTCTGTACCTATCACGAAATCCTCATGCCCGGCCAGACATTTCTTCAAATCCGCCTTGATTCCGTGAGCGCTGCGGTACCGGTCTTCCGAGGACTTCTCCATAAGCTTCATAATAATAGCCGACAAGCCGCTGGATACACGCCCCCCGCTTGCCTTATAGGGAGGAATGGCCTCTTTGGCAATAATGGAATAGATCTGCTCAAGCATTTCCTGTGAATTAAAGGGCTTAATGCCGGTCATCATCTCATAAAGTACGATGCCCAGCGAATAATAATCGCTCCGGTAATCAATATTGCGGTTCATCCGTCCCGTCTGTTCAGGAGAGATGTACAGCAGGCTGCCTTCAAGTACCCCGCTGTTCTGGAATTCCCGTTTCTCTTTGGACAGCTTCACCGCAAGATCGAAATCAATCACCTGCACAATATCCTGTTCCCGGTTCCAGATAATATTGGACGGCTTGATATCCTTATGGATCACATTCTGCTCATGAATGGAAGCCAGAATATCCACAACCTTGACCGCGAGCTTCAGCAGCGCCTCCTGCCCGGGTTTCTCCTCCGCCAGAACCTTCTTGAGCGAACGCCCGTGGATATCCTCCAGCACCATGATATACAAGCCGTTCTGCTCTTCCAGCTTAAGGGGCCGGATGACCCCCTGCACGGTGTGGCTGAGCTCTGTAAGCAGCTTATATTCCTGCTTGAAGCGCATGACCGCCTCGGTCCCGGTAAATTCCGATTTTAATACTTTTAGAATGACTGTTGCTCCGGTTGTAGCTTCGCTGCATCTGTAAACCGCTTTTATGTTATTATCTGAAATGGTTTCCAGTATCTGATAGTTGTCGTTAACAATCATTCCTACTCCACCTTTAGCTCTGTTCTCCCGTGACTTCGATATCGGCATCGAATTTAAACACATACGCTGCAATCAGCCAAATAATCCAGCAATTCAGCCCAAAGAATAAATAACCGAAGTATCCGAGAAGCGGCATCTCGGAGAAAATATGAAACTTGTCCAGATAAGGCACGGAATATTTCCAATAATTCGGATTGGTAGGGGCATCGTTATGGAACCACTCACTGCCAAAGTTCCAGAATTCCCAGAAGAAGCCGTTGAATACGGTAGCCAGACCAATCAGCATGACCTTGGACCAGTCCCCGTTCTTAATCGGTGTAAAAGGCGTCCAGTAGCCGGCAAGCGCCATCGCTGCAGACAGCATGGGAACAAGCGCGACCCACAGCACCCAGAACAGCAGATATGGATAATAACCCATCCCAAATGCCAGGATCAGCCCGAGGACATAATAAATGATCAGGAACACTCCGGACACCTTCAATTTAGGGCCGTTATTATACCGGGTACGGAAAAAGCGGAAGGTCTTCAGGAGCAGATACCATTCGAAGATGGCCGGAAGAACAGTCGTATAGGATAAGGAGAACCAGAACACATTGCCGAAATTGGAGAACACTTCATTATTGGGATAATACCAGTTCTCGAGTACGAAGAAATTGAGATATTCGAAGGCAAACCAGCTGAAGCAGGAGACCACAGCCAGCAGCTGCATTACCTTGGGCTTGCGCGAGATAATCGAGGCCCCATTATTTCTTTTATACACCAGTCCGTCCAGAATCAGGATGAATGACCACCAGAGCGGAACAAACGTGTAATACTCCAAGGAAACATACAGCTTAAGCCGTGCCCACATCAGAAACCAGCTGACCGCGAGGACCGGCAGACTCCACCAGAACCAGACTGGAAAAGGTGTAGCTGCTCCCTTCTGCCGGGGGGCCTCCGGGGTTTTCTTGAAGCCAAACAGCCGGGGGAATACAAAAACCAGCGTAATGATCAGCGCTACAACACAGGCCAGGGAGAAATAAAGCAGGCTGAACCCGGGGTCAGCTTCCACCCTTTGGGCAGGAAAGTCGCCGTAGCCGGGGGGCAATCCGTGCCATTTCGCCAGACTCCCGAATAACGGAAGCAAGAAGATCAATCCAAAAGTAACGATCAGAAATAATGTCTTTTTCCATGTTTTCATTGTGCAATACCCCGCTTATGTATGTAATTGAAAAGTCGAATTTTGTTGATATTCGCTACTATTCGATAACCCTCCAGATTATTCCTGCTGAGGGCATACAAAAAGATGCCCCAACGTCCTCTTCCATGACGTATGGAGCATCCCGTGTGAGATTTCTATATAATTACCCCTCCAGATCGAGCTTCATGCTTAGCGAACGTACCCCACGCTCCTCTTCCTCTTCACCAACCGGCACAAAGCCTTGGGAAGCATAGAAACCAATTGAATTCGGGGATGAATTCACGGTAATTTGCCGGACCCCGTCTGCCTTCATCTTGTCAACCGCATGCTGCAGCAGGATCCGGCCGATCCCGGTTCCTTTGTGTGCATTCTTCACGAACAGCAGCGAGATGTGATTATTGTTACGAAGTTCTATGATTCCTGTAACCCCCGGACCGGACGTGGTGATGAATATCTCATGATCCTGCTGCATGCGCTTACGGATCGCGGCAAGTTCAATATACTTATAGAATTCAATAACGCCCTGCGCCGAATAGTTAACGGAAATATGTATATCAAACGCCTCGCGGATTAATGGGGTGATCAGCTTCTCCTCACCGGGCATCAACTGTCTGATTGCTATAGCTGTCATACGGCAAGTCTCCTTTATTCTGACTGGTTGCTTCAACCCTCTAAGAATAGCATAATTCAGGGAAATTCGCCCAGTAATTAAGAAATAGAAAAGGCAGTCCGCTTCTTCCCGCGGAAACTGCCCATCATACAACACCTTCCACCAAATATAACATTTCCCTCATGATCTAAGCGATAATCCAAAATTGTTGTGCGGGTTAATTGGCTTGCGGCTTAATGATCTGCTCCAGCACAGCAACGATCATCTCATGATCCTCTTCACCGGAAAGCCCGGACACGGATATGGTTCCGGCCGCTCCGGCACCCCGGATCAGAAGCGGGAAGCACCCGCCTTCGGCGGCGTATTCCATCGGATCTACAAAAGCATTATCCTGAATTGTGGTATTCCATGATTTATACAGCACATTCATATAATAAGAGCTGTGTCCGAAATGGTTCACGACATTGATTTTACGGGCGATCCAGCGGTCATTGCCGGGGCCGTTCTCATTCATTTTGGCGTGAAACAGCACGGTTCCGTTCTTCCGGATATCCACCGTAATCTGCTTGTCCATGCTCTGCGCTCTGGCCAGAATTGCGCTGCCCACCTGGATGGCTGTCTGATTGCTGAACGCGCTGAACTGCAGCTCCTGTTCCTGCTTAAGTATCTGCTCCAATAATGGGGTGTAGTCTTCCATAATCAACACTTCCTTAGTCCGGTTATAGTTGGTTGTAGTAGATGGATCTGCTGCAGTTAATCGGGTCATTTGAGATATTCAAGTTTGGTTAAGGGCAGACCCAGGAACAGTGCATAGCGCTCAGCAGCCTGCTGCACTCCTTCTATTCCCTTTTGATCCAAGGGTGCAAAAGGCGTTATGAACAGCTCGACACCTTTTTTCTTAATCGTCCGCTTCCAGGTTCCGGCTACCCTCCCGTCAGTGACTACCGTCGCCAGGAAGATGCCGTTATTGCCCGGCACGATCAGCGGGAACGACTCCGGCTCCAGCACGGCACTCCGGTCTTTATAGCCGAGAATATATTCATCGAACCCGGCCAGCAGATGAACACCGGCAGGCTCTACTGCCGTTACTGCCGCAGGATGAGGCATCCAGTATTCACTGCCGTCAATCACTTCCGGTTGCAGACTGCTCCGCACTGCCTCAAGACCTGCTCTTGCATCCGTTAACGTCAGCCCTGCCCACCAGGCAAAGTCCTGCACAGTTGCAGGCCCATGCGCTGTGAAATACAGCATGGCCAGTTCATTCAGTGACTCCTCAAAAGAAAGCTCACGCGAGTATTCCACCCATTCATCCAGCAGGACGAATGTCTGCTGCTTGCCGCTACGCGGACCAAAGCAGATCAGACCGTTATACGCACTATGCCATAGAATATGATAGCCGCGCTGGCCGGATATGCTGATGCCCTGATCCTCCAGCAGCTTCAGCAGCTCGGGACGTGTGAGCTGGCGTCCGCCCTTCAGTGCATTATAGATGATCTTCCGGCAGCGCTCCAGGATCTTGTCGTCAAGTTCAAGCTGGGTCAGCCTGGCTGCCGCCTGACGCAGAATGCGCGGGGCACAGAGCTGAAGCATCCACTTCGCATTCTCCGGCGGTACGAAGTGAAGCGTCCCGCGCAGCGTCCAGGTCAGCAGCAGCTTCCTGTCCGCGATGGCCTGCTCAACCTCTATTAATACTGCTGATGGTGTTCGCAGCCCAATAGCCCAGACGGCCTGCATATAATCCTGAGCCTGCATGGCACCGAACGCACGCACCACTTCACCAGGCTGAAGGGATGAAGGCTGCTGAATCCGCTGATGAATCAGCCGCTGATCGGCAATACGCTTGTTGGTCACAATCATTCTCCTCTGCTGTCCCTGGCACTTTCCTCCAGTATAGGTATCTGCCTATCCACTGTCCATCCCGATATCGTATGCCGCAAGCAGAGCGTCCGGCAATTCCGAACCGCCGGCATCACTGAATTGCAGGAAAAAACTGTCTCCTGACGAATAATACTTTCTATATAAGAGTCAGGAAGCAGCACTGTAGACATAAATGTTGTACGTTGTGCAACTTTGATTCATTGTTAGGCGGGTGTTCGGGAAGATTGTTGTATAAAATACAGGAATACTCCTGCTAAGCCGCTTGAAAACGGTGAAATCATGCCTTTTATACAACAATTTTGGATATTGGCTGATAGGATGGCGGAAATGTTGTATTATGGGCAGGATTTTACATTTACATAAAGTTACCAGATTTCTGCCACTGAGAGTCACTGAAGCAAGGAGTTCCTGCGGCCCCAGCAGCTGCCCGGAAGTCCGGATATTTCGCTGGGTGAAGAATTAGAAATCACGAAGACATACGGGGTGAATCGTTTGCAGCAATTTATGATTGGTCAATACGGAGGATTCGATTACAGCAAATTCCACAAGGATTTCAAAGCCGGATTCTATGGAATCGAGGCTTGTTCCTTCAAGGCAGAAGAAGATTGCCGGAATCTGATCGCGGAAGCGCAGCAACACCAGTTTCACACCGGAGTCCATTTCCCGCTGCGCGCCGATCCTACGCGGCTGCGGGACGCCCTGTTCCTCTCGCCGGATGAGCAGGAGCGCGCGGCTGCTTTTGGGCATATTCAAGAAGAGCTGGACTATATGGTCACCCTCCGTCCCGGATATGTATTGTTTCATTATCCGAAGCCGGTCATACTGGATGACCGCGTGGACTGGCAGCAGTGGCGGTTCGGTGACCGCCGGGAGTACATCTATGAGAGTGAAACCTCTCTGGAAGATCTGATTCAGCGGAGTGAGTATCTCTTCGAATGGCTGAGCCGGAAAGGGCGTGAGTATCATTTCCAGCCTATTCTGGAATTCGACGGACTGAACAGCTATGTCTATAATCAGGATTTTCTGGAACAGCTGTTAGTTAAATATCCCGGCATTAAGCTGTGCCTGGACACTGCCCGGTTGTATCTGCAGGACAAGCTTGATCCCCGTTTCGATGCCCGCGCACTTCTGAGGAGATACACCAAATACGCAGCACTAATCCATCTGTCGAGTGTTCAGGTCAAGGACACTGTCCGGCTTAGCCATTACCCGGCACTGCCGGAACTGAGTCCCGCAGACGGCTGGGCACCCATTGAAGACTATCTCCGCATCATCCGTGAGGAGAACAGCGGAGTGAAAATCATGTTCGAGCATCGCTCAGATCTCATCACAACAGAACAGCTGGAGCGTTGTTATGCATGGGTGGATGGCATTCTATCCGGAGCTTGATAATGATTTAAAAGAGTCTGACTGCAAGTCCCTCCCGCTCCCTATTCGCCCATTCTTCTTCTGTGGCGAATTGCGGCCGGACAGGCCAGTGTTTCTCCAGATCGTATTTGTAGATACAATACGCGAGCGGTATGCAGGCCATCATAGAATCTCTGGCATGTGGATTGGCCTTCCCTGCCGCATCCAGTGTTCCAAGCGCAGCCTGCGCCGTGATGGTTATCACGAACGTTTCGTCCACCAGCGCTTTGAAGCGGGGGCCGATCTCCGCGGGCGCAGCCGGATCACTGCTTTTCAGCTGCAGGGTCTTCCAGCCATGGCTCGGGTATACCTCATACAGCCGCGAAGCATGATCCCGGACTTCATCGAAGGGGTAAACGGATACCGCCTCCCGCAGATTAAACAGCAGCTTCCGTCCGCCGTACAGCATTCCGTGCATAGCAATCGGTGTCGAAGAGACCGGGCTTTTGGCCTGCAGGGCAATGTCAGTCACCCGCATATCCCGGCTGTTCCTGCCGCTGTGAATGACGCCAAACCGCTGCCTGAAAGACTCCCGGGTATCGTCATAGGCTCCCTCCAGGAAGCTGATCCATGACGAATCATATTGTTCCTGCAAATAATAGTCCGGTATGGAAAAGGGAAAGTCGAGGCCCCAGGGGGCCTGGCTTGAGCGGATATAATACGCCAGATCCAGCCTGTCCTCACAGCTGAACACCCGCTCTACCGTTAATTCCCCCGCCTCCAGGTTCCCTTCAGTCACGTAAATTTTGCCCTCCGGATTCTTCGCTCCGCTGAAATCACAGCCATATATTTTCACAGCATAGTCCTCCTGTAATTCTTGTCTCCACTTGTTTCCCTATCTTAGAGTCTGCCAAGTATATTTGTAAATAGACAGGCACATGATACAATATGACAGTATCGTGCCTGCCTTAATTTAACACTAGAGGAGTGACGCATGTGGCAATTGATATTTACTTGAATTTCAACGGAAATACCCGGGAAGCTGTTGAATATTATGCTGAAGTATTCGGGACCGAACCTCCGCATATTATGACTTTCGGCGAAGCTCCGCCCGATCCTTCCCACCCTCTGCCGGAAGAAGCCAAGCACCTGGTAATGCATGCCAATCTGAGAATTGCCGGCAGCACGGTAATGTTCTCGGATGTATTTCCCGGAATGCCTTTTGTGGAAGGCAATAATATCAACCTGACGCTGATGGATACGGATGAAGATAAGATCAAAGACTGGTTCCATAAGCTCAAGGAAGGCGGCACCGTTACCATGGAATTGCAAAAGACGTTTTGGAGTCAATGTTACGGAAGCCTGAAGGACAAATTCGGCATCTACTGGCAGCTCAGCCACGATAACGGCCAGAACGGCTAACAATTACAGCATTAACATATCTTTTATATACAAAAAACCGGTAAGGATATGTTGAATCTTCCCCTTGGGAGGGCGCCATATCCTTTTATTATTTGCTCTTAGCCCTCTCCCTTACGAAGTTGTAACCCAATTGTTAATGCGCTTACATCATGTTATGTGTTTTAATTGATCTAACGTTTATGTACACATCCTACTGTAAAGGAGACTAACCTATGGAAATATCCTCTTTTTTGCTGCCCAAAGATCAGGTGGCGTTTATCACTTCCTCGATCTCAATGCGGGAAGCGCTGGAGCAGCTGGAGAATCATTATTACTCCGCCATTCCGATTATTGACGAAGAAGGCAAATATGTTGGGACCTTGTCGGAGGGCGATCTGCTATGGAAACTGAAGAACACCGAGGGTCTTAGTTTTGAGAATATGACCGGAGTGACCGTAGGCACCATTCAGCGTCATGTGCATAACGAGAGCGTAGAGATTCACGCACAGATGGAGGATATGCTGACACTGGCCGCAGACCAGAATTTCGTCCCTGTGGTGGATGGCAGCGGGATCTTCCTAGGCATCATCCGCCGCAAGGATATCATCGAGTATTACACCCGGAATATTACCGATTAACCTCATAACGCCGCATTAAGTGATCAGTTATTCATCCGCAGCAAAGGCAAAGGCAGGACTGTCCTCCGAAGGACGGCCCTGCCTTTGTTCAAGTTAGCAAGTCTATATAATCTCAAACACATGAGTCAGCCGGGTCAGCTCAAAAATCTTCCGGACATTGTCATTCATCCCCGTCAGCCTAATGGTGCCGCCTGTCTCTACACATTTCTTGTAGGAGCTGACAATCACCCCAAGTCCGGTGCTGTCAATGAAACGGCAGGTCCCGAAATCAAGCAGGAAGCTTGAATGGCCGTCAAGAATATAATTCCGTACTTCTTCTCTGAAATGTCCGGCTTCATCAACCGAGAACAGCTCCGGCATCTCAATAATAATCTCGCTCAAGCTACTCACCCCTGATTATAAATTTCTCAACAAGAATCTCCAGTTCATTAGCCATAGCACTGATCTCTTGAGCGGAAGCCGCGAAATTATTGACCGTTGCCGCCTGCTCTTCCGTTGCACTGGATACATTCTCTGTATTCGCTGCCGCAAGCTCCGATATCGTGCCCATGGAATCAATCAGCTTAATAATCTGATCAGAGGTTGCTACTTCATCTCTGGTAATATCCAGAATCTCCTGCACATTCTCTGTAATCATCTCAACAGACTGAATGATATGCACGAACGCGCGGTCCGTCTCATTCACAATGCTTACGCCGCTCTCTACCGCCTCTGCAGCGCCTCTCATGGAATCTACGGCCTGGGTAATCCGCGAGACCATCTCACTGACCAGACCTGTAATCTCGCCGGCCTGGGTATGCGTCTCATCCGACAGCTTCCGTACTTCACCGGCTACTACACTGAAACCACGGCCATGCTCACCGGCACGCGCTGCTTCGATGGCAGCATTCAGGGCCAGCAGATTGGTCTGCTGGGCGATCTTGTTAATCGTTCCGATCATTGTGGATACCTTCTCTGACAACCCGCTGACCGTCAGCAATAGCTCTTCCGTCTCTTTGGTGCTGCTGTGGATCGTATCCATCGCCTGTACTGTACTGATAACTCTGGCTCTGCCTTCCTGCGCTGCCTGATTCGTGTTATCGGCATTACCGGAGGTAGCAGACGCTTTACTCTGCGCCAGCTGCACCAGACTGGATAGCTGTACAAGCACTTGGGAAGCATTGACGACCGACTGATTGTTATTCTCTGCTCCGGAAGCAATCTCCTGGGTACTGGAGCTGATTTCTTGAATCGATGCGCTGATCTCCTCTGAAGAAGCTGCCATTTCCTCGGACATGGAGGTTAAGGATACCGAACCTGCTCTTACCTTCTCGATAATGGCCTCCTGCTTGTCAATCATGGTGTTGAATGATTCACTCAGCGTCTGCAGCTCATCTCCGGAGCGGATTGAGGTATGAACGGTCAGATCCCCGTCACCAGCCCGGCCCATGGCTCTCTCCAGCCTCTTGATCGGATTCACAATATTACGTGTGGTAAAGAAATATGCGGCCAGCATGGCAACGACGATAAAGCCCAGAATAATGATCAGCGTAGTATTACGGATTTCGTCCGCCGGAGCCATATAATCCTCTACATTTGCCGTTGTAGCTACTACCCAATTGCCTGCGGGCTGAAAAGAAACATATTTATGCACGCCTTCATAGGTGTAGAAGCCGTGTGCGGTTTCTCCGGCCTTCATCAGCCGGACCAGCTCATTCAGTTCAGCATTGCTGTTGCCGTCCAGATTCTCCTTCAGGACCTTGTCCTGCTCAGGATGCGAGACGATCAGGCCGGTGCGGTCAATCATATATCCGTATCCGTGCTCTCCAATCTTCACCCCGGTTACCGGGGAAGTGATATTCTCAAACAAGGCGGTACCGATTAACACGCCTGTAATCTGATCATTTACCCGCAGCGGTCTGGCGATCGCTACGATGTATTGATTCGTCTCCCGCGACAGAATAACTTCACTGACGGCGTCTTTGCCTTGCAGCGCTTCCTGGAAGTACGCACGGTCCGACACATCAAGCCCGGGCAATTCGGAGCTGCTGGTAATCAGCGCCTTACCGTGTGTATCGGCGATGATCAGCGATTCCAATAGCTTGGCATTGTCTTTCTGAACACCGGATATGTAATTAAATGCTGTGTTTCTTAAGGATGCAGCAGAAGGATTCCCGGCGAAATCGGCCAGCGTGCTGTTCCTGCTGGCGATACCCAGATCATTGCCTACCGCTTCCAGCTCGGCATCCACCGCTCTGGCTGTAGAATTAGTAGTCCCCCTTAATTCCTCTTCAATCGTCTTCTGCAAGGCTCCCGAAGCCAGCTGATAGGATACAGCCCCGGATATGCCCAGCGGTACGCTGATAATCAGAAATAACAGGATACTCATTTTGACTTTCAAACTTAATTTCACCGAATTCTCCCCTTTGTAATTCTATGAGGGACAGATACTCTTGCTGATGTACATCGTATTATGTATCATCTCTGCACTGTCCGAGAAACAGCGGATCAGGTACAATCCTCTTCCCCCTTCTTCCAGTAACTCATCGCTCCCGATAGCCTCCGGGAACACCAATTCGCTGTCCCCGGCCCCCGAATCCTCTATCTGCAGCTCAAGCAGCTGATCCATTAGCAGATACCGGATGGTAATCGGTTTGCTGCAATCGCTGAGGTTCCCGTGGTAATAGGCATTGGTTACCGCTTCGATCAGAATCAGGCGGATATCAAACGCATAGGCTTCTAAGTCAAGCTCCTGAATGATTCCGTCAATAATCATCTGATGACGCTCCAGACCGTGAAGCATCACTTCCTTATGAATAGCTCCCATGACTCACTCCTTATAAGTTCTGAAATCATCGTCCTGCGCATGTACACGCCATGAATCCGCCCTGCAGGCAGCGCCCGTCCGTCACTGGATATTCAGGCCGAGCCAGGTGCAGTCATCCTGCAGCGCTGCTCCGGCAAATCTCTCGAGCAGATACCCGTACTCCCGCCCCAGCTCGTCACTGTTAAACAGCAGCTCCATCCCGTCACTATAAAAGCAAAACCGGTCCCCGGATTCAAACGGGATAGTCTTCTCCTCAAATTCACTGCTCTCAAACATGCCGAGCGGTGCACCCTTAACGGTAATTCTCTCGCAGTCCCTGCCGCGGGGAACATAGAGAAACTCATTAATTCCGGCTCCGGCTGCCTTGAGCAGTCCTGTCCCGAAGTCGAGCAGGAAGCAGCAGCCCGCGATATAATCCTCACCCAGATGCTGCAGCGCTTTGTAATTCAGATCGCGCAGTACCTGTACGGGGTCCTGTGTACATGACAGGCTGTCCATGAACAGCACCCGTAGGGCCGAGATATTCAGCGCTGCAGTAATCCCCTTACCGGTCACATCACCGATAATGCCAATGACCTGTTCTTCGTTGACCTTATGGAAGATGAAGAAATCGCCGCTTAAGGTTCGGGCCGGGATGTAGAGCTTCTCCAGAACCGCCTTGCTGTCCAGCGGAAAGGACACCGCATGCCGGTGCTCCTGAAGCCGGACCGCCCGCTCCACTTCCCTTTTACTCTCGGTAATATCCCTGAACACCAGCTGCAGCGCCTTCGCTTCTTCATATATGACCGGCACCCCGGAAATTTCAAGATCAAAGCTACGGTTGTCCTGCCGCCTGATCAGCCGCTGTTCAATGCGGAAGCGTTCTTTCAACAGACCAGTTGTCTTGAGCTTGTTATGCTCTGCACTCTGGAAGTATACCTCATTGAAGAAATCCTCAATTCTTTTGCCGGTCAGCTCCTGCTTCTTGGCGCCGAACATCCGCTCTGTCTGCTTATTGGCGAACAGGATAGTGCCGCTGCTATAGACCAGAATAGCCTCGGGGCACAGCTCGACCAGATCTCTGTACCGTTCTTCACTTTCTCGAAGCCGCTGCTCGGAACGGACCCGTTCGCTGATGTCGTGAATTACGGTGTACACACAGTTTTTGCCCAGCATCGTCATCATGCCGGTATGAACCTCCACATCAATGGGCTCCCCGCTGGCCAGAACATGCCGGTCAATGAACACACGGTTCTTCTGGTCACCACCCTCAGGCAGCGCCTTCTCTACAAATTCCTGAACCCCTGATTTCGGGTCAGCCGCCAGATCGCAGATCAGAAGCTGCCTGAATTGCCGGATGCTGTAGCCGTAGAACTCGCATGCTGCCCGGTTGGCATCAGCAATTCCGCCGTTCTCCGGGTCCACCAGCAACGTAATGAGATGATTATTCTCATAGATGCAGCCATAATGCTCCATGCACTGCGCCGGACTGGGGGAGCGATGCAGATTCTTACACGGTTTATCTGTTGCCATTTCACAAGCCTCTATTCTATTCAGCTTTAAAGTCTCCCCATTATATTCAATAAAATGGAGATAAGCCGTGAATTCCGACACAGTTAGACAGAAAAACCCGGCCTGCGGCATGAAAACATGACCACAGTCCGGGTTGAAACCTAACATCCTTCATTAAAATAGCAGGCAGCAGCTGATTCTTACAGCTCTGTCAAAATAATGGTGCCCTGCGGAGTTACCGCCAGCGTATGCTCATATTGTGCCGACAATCCGCCGTCAAAGGTACGCGCTGTCCACCCGTCCGCATCAACCTTAGTCCGGTAGCTGCCGGTGTTCAGCATGGGTTCAATGGTGAACACCATACCTTCCTTGATGCGCGGGCCTTTGCCTGCCGGGCCATAGTGAGGCACATCAGGCTTTTCATGCATTTCAGAGCCGATGCCATGCCCGATGAAATCACGGACTACGGAGAAGCCGTTAGCTTCCGCGTATACCTGGATGGCATGAGCGACATCACCAATCCGGTTGCCGGCCACAGCCTGCTCAATGCCTTTGAACATAGCCTCTTTGGTGGTAGCCAGCAATTTGTCCGCCTGCTCGCTAATGGTGCCAACGCCATAGGACCAGGCTGAATCTGCCAGCCACCCGTTCAAGTTGACTACCATATCAATTGTTACAATATCTCCATCCTTCAGCTCCTCGTGCTTGGGGAAGCCGTGGCAGATGACATCATTCACAGATGCGCAGGTCGCATATGGATAGCCATGATAGCCTTTTTGTTCAGGGGTAGCCCCCTGGGAGAGAATGAACTTCTCAGCAAACTGGTCAATCTCCCAGGTCGTAATTCCGGGCTTCAGCATCTGAGCGATTTGCCGGTGGCATTCGGCCAATATTTTGCCGGCCGCACGCATTTTTTCGATCTCTTCCATCGTTTTCATGATGATCATTAAATTCGCCTCTTCTGTACAGAAGCCACAGCTCACAGCAATGGCTCTTGGTTATGATTTTGTAGTGCTACTCTATATTATGTAAGAAAACCGCCGGAAATCCAAATTCATTCTGTGAAAGGATAGAAATTAAAGCTACAGGTAACCGATCAATGCTTATGTTATAAACGGTTTATCCAAATCCCCACGCCTAATAAGTTGCTGGTAGAACCCGAGATGCTTAAGTTTCATATTGTATAGGCTAATGTTGTATATATTACAACTTGGCTTCCTGTAAACCTGGGTGTTTGGACAGATTGTTGTATGAAATACAAGAATTGTACTGTTAAACCGCTTGGAGTAGGAGAATTGTTGCCTTTTATACAACAATTCTGGATTATAGCAGAGATCATGAGGTAAATGTTGTATTCTGTGCAGGATTTACGCAAAACGAACCTGTCCTCCGCGTAAACGCCGGAAAACAGGTTCGTTATATACATTGCCTTGCCAGACAAGTCAGGATGCGTACTGCTTCGTCAAGCCATCTATGGTCAATCGTGGAAGTTAAGTCCCGAAGTAACGGCTTTGACATATCCGCTGCGGATCACAAAGTCTCCGAAATGCTCACCGGTACTGCGTTCTTTGGCATAACGGTGAATGATCGGCCCGAGAGTGTCGAGAATCTCCTTCTCGTCAATGTTCTCCTTGTACAGCTTGTTCAGCCGGTCTCCGGTAAAGCCGGCACCCAGGTACAGATTGTATCTGCCCGGGCCTTTGCCGATGAACGAAATCTCACCAAGCGCAGGCCGGGCGCAGCCATTAGGGCAGCCGGTCATGCGGATGATGATCTCTTCATTGCGCAGGCCGGCTTCATCTATGATGACTTCCATTTTATCGAGCAGAAGCGGCAGATATCGCTCAGCCTCCGCCATCGCAAGACCGCAGGTCGGCAGCGCCACGCAGGACATAGCGCTTCTGCGCAGCGCGGAATGATGGGCTCCGTCGGTCAGCCCGTATTGCTTGGCAAGCTCGGCTACCTTGCGTTTCTTGGCATGGCTGACTCCGGCAATGATCAGATTCTGATTCGGCGTCAGGCGGAAATCCCCGCCATGAATCTTGGCGATCTCCCGCAGGCCTGTCATCAGCGGATACCCCGGGGCATCCTGAATCCGTCCGCTCTGGATATACAGCGTCAAATTCCATTTGCCGTCGAAGCCTTTCACCCAGCCGTAGCGGTCGCCGTTGTGGTCGAAATGATATTCCCGTGCCGGTTCAAGCGTCCAGCCCAGCCGCTCATGCAGCTCGCCCGTGAACCATTCCAGACCGTGGCGGTCGATCGTGTACTTGAAGCGGGCGTTCTTGCGGACCGAACGGTTGCCGTAGTCGCGCTGAATGGTGACGGTTTTCTCCGCCAGATCAATCATCTGCTCCGGACGGCAGAAGCCGATAATCCGCCCCAGCTGAGGATACGTGCTGGTATCACCATGCGTCATCCCCATCCCGCCGCCGACCGAGACATTGAATCCGGCCAGCTTCCCGTCTTCCAGAATAGCAATGAAGCCCAGGTCCTGGGAGAACACATCTACATCGTTGGAGGGCGGCACCGCCAGGCCGATCTTGAATTTGCGGGGCAGGTACACAGGCCCGTAAATCGGCTCAACCACCTTGCTGTCCACTACCTTCTCCCCATCCAGCCAGATTTCATGGTAAGCCGCGGTGCGCGGGGCTAAGTGGTCACTGATTTTTCTGGCCCACTCGTTTACCTCGGCATGAACCTCTGACTGATACGGATTGGGTCCGCTCATGACATTGCGGTTGACGTCACCGCAGGCTGCGAGCGTAGTCATCAGCGTATCATTAATTCCCTTGATCGTCTTTTTCAGATTCCACTTGAGTACGCCATGCATTTGAAAAGCCTGTCTTGTCGTAATACGCAATGTGCCGTTGCCGTATTTCTGGGCCAGATCGTCCATTACGAGCCATTGCGCTGGTGTCGCTACTCCGCCTGGCGCTACAACACGCAGCATGAACTGGTAAGCAGGCTCCAGCTTGGAGCGTTCACGCTCACTGCGCAAATCCCGGTCATCCTGCATATAACTGCCGTGGAATTTCAGCAGACGGTTGTCATCCTCCGGCAGCCCTCCGGTGATCGGGTTGCTGAGGGTTTCGACAAGCGCACCGCGCAGATAATTGCTCTCCAGCTTAATATGTTCAACATCACTCGGGGGTCCGCCAATTGGCTTCACCGCTGGTTCATTGTTTGCCACTATTGATCCTCTCCTTCCGCATTGCCTCGCGCTCTTCAAGAATTGTATCGTAAGCCCAGCGGAGGTTCCTCCGCTGAATATCGTTTAATATACATCACGCTGATAACGCTGCTCCTGCTGCAGATTCTCCAGATAAGCGGCTGCCCCTTCCGGGCTCAGTCCGCCTTCCTGCTGGATTACTGTAATCAGCGCAGCGTGTACATCATGGGCCATATGCTTCTCGTCTCCGCATACATAGACATGTGCACCCTCTTGCAGCCAGGTGTACAGCTCCCGGCTCTTCTCCAGAATGCGGTGCTGTACGTAAACCTTCTCGTCCGTATCGCGTGAGAAGGCAACGTCCAGCCTGCTAAGCACACCGTCCTTCAGCATTCTCTGCCAATCCGTCTGGTAGAGGAAGTCTGTGACGAAATGCCGGTCGCCGTAGAACAGCCATGACTTGCCCTGTGCCCCCTGCTCTTCCCGTTCCTCCAGGAAGGAGCGGAACGGGGCGACACCAGTACCCGGTCCGATCATGATCACCGGCGTATCCGGATTTGCCGGAAGCTTGAAGTTCGGATTGTTCTGGATGTAGACCGGCAGTGTAGCGCCCGGCTCTGCACGTTCCGCACAATGTACGGAGCAGACTCCGTAGCGTTCACGTCCATGCGACTCATAGCGTACAGCCCGTACCGTGAAGTGCACTTCATCCGGGTTGGCATTGTAGCTGCTGGCAATGGAATACAATCTTGCCGGCAGCTTGCGCAGAATCGTCACGAAGCTGCGGGCCGGAACTTCCCATGGTGCGAAATCCTGAATCAAGTCCAGCAGATCACGCCCATGGATGTAATTCTTCAGCTCCTGCTGCCGGTCCGGGGACAGCAGCTCCTGCAGGGCAGGTGCAGAGTTCAGCTTGGCTGCCTGCTCCAGCAGCGGTTTCGTCAGTACGGTAATTTCATAATGCCGCAGCAACGCTTCATGCAGTGTGCCCTCTTCCCCCTTCTTGTTCAGGGGAACGGATTCACCAGCCTCCCAGCCCATGGCAGCAATGATATCCTGCACAAGCTGCGGGTGGTTCTCCGGATATACTCCGAGCGAATCACCGGGCTCAAACGTAATATTCGAACCGGCCAGCGACAGCTCCAGATGGCGGGTCTCACGGTCTGAGCCGCGTCCGTTCAGATTCAGGTTCTCCAGCACCTCGGCATGGAACGGATGATTCCGTGAATATGCCGATTCCAGCGATTCTGCGCTCTCGGCTGCCAGTACAGCCTCATCCGCGATCGCCGCAGCCTGCTGCGAACCGGAACCGCTTAGCGAGCGGATAACATGCTCGAACCATTCGGCTACAGGCTCATCATAATCGAGATCGCAGTCCGCACGCGGTGTTAAGCGCTGTGCGCCCAGCTCTTCCAGCTTCTGATCGAAATCTTTCCCGGTCTGGCAGAAGAATTCATAGGAAGTGTCGCCGAGTGCAAGTACCGAGTAACGCAGCTGTGGAAGCTGCGGGGCTCTTTTACTGTAGAGAAATTCATGGAAGGCACGGGCATTATCCGGCGGTTCGCCTTCACCATGGGTGCTGACCAGCAGCAGCAGATTCTCAATCTTCTTCAGTCCACTCGGCTTGAAGCTGTTCATCGCGGCAACCGTAACCTTGAAGCCCTGCCCTTCCAGCTTGCGCGAGAGGCTCGCCGCCAGCCGCTGGCAGTTGCCGGTCTGGGAGCCGAACAATACGGTCACCTCACGGGATACCTGCGCGAGAGGCTCGCCGCCAGCCGCTGGCAGTTGCCGGTCTGGGAGCCGAACAATACGGTCACCTCACGGGATACCTTCGGCTGTGGCATTGCGTTTGTGGACGTTGACACTCCTGCTGCCGCTTCAGCAGCAAGGGGGAGCACCGCCGGGCCTGCTTGACCGGTGTCTCCCAGCAGAGACAACGCGGATAAATAACCGCTTAGCCATACCTGCTGCGAATGGGTCAGCGTCGGCAGCAGCCGGTTCAGAAGCTCAGCCTGGCTCTCATTAAAGGGACTGTTCGTAACTTGTAATTGCAACAATATCGACCTCTCCTTAACGTGCAATCTTCTATCCTCTTAACATCATGAATTCAGGCTAACACATTAATAAGAAACGATCAACGAAGCAGATAACAGGCATTTTATGGTATAAAAGCTTAATAAAGGTATAAAACACACAAAACCCGCCTAAATCATAGTAAAAAGCTCTGATTTAGGCGGGTTCATTACAAATAATGATAACTTGTATTAGATAAAATGATAAACCGGAATAGCCTTAGGACCGCATTTCTTCTCCTTACCGGGCAGCTTTGTGTCCAAAGTGGTCGACCAGCAGGTAGACTGCAATCAGAATTGCCCCGGCATTAATCGCCAGATCCGCCAGATTGAGAATCCCCCCGCGGTTACCGAACACTAGAAAGTCCGTTACCTGATGGTAGATCACACGGTCAATCGCATTGCCGAGCGCTCCGCCGACCAGAAAACCGCTGGCTGCCTCAAGCAAAGGCCCGCGAATCTTGCCCTGCCGCCGGTAATAGAACACTGCCGCTACAAAAACAACAGCGATTATGGAAAAATACTTTCCGTAGCCCTGAAAGGAGCTGAAGGCTGCCCCGCTATTCTCATAATAGACGAACTGCAGGTGCGGACTCCAGAAGGGAATCCTCTCCCCAAGCTCCATATGGGTGCGGACCAGCCATTTGGCGGCTTGGTCAACCAGCACTACCAATATGGAAATCAGATAAAAAAGCATCTACCTTCACCTCGCCCCCCTGTAATATCACCGGAATGATTTCACTTCTCACCTTCTAGTCTATCACAGGTCGGAGCCGGGATTCATCCTGCCAGCTCCAGCGGACAGGCCGCTGTCCCGGCCAGAAGTTGCCTGTTACATGATATGGGGCATTGGTTAAACACTCTTAGATTCATTCATATCTGGAGGGTGGTAGCCAATGGAGTACGGATCGATATTGGTTAAGCTGATCGCCGGTTTTATCGGATTATGGGCAATGACCCGATTGCTGGGCAAGAAAGAGATTTCCGCCCTGACGCCATTTGACTTCATTTCTGCAGTTATTCTAGGCGATCTGGTCGGTGACACGATTTACGAGAAGGATCATTCGGTGCTGAAGCTGCTGTTTGCGCTAGCCGTCTGGACGGTACTGTCCATCACCTTCGAGAAGATTACCCAACATGTCAGCAAGCTGCGCAAGCCGCTGGAGGGGGAGCCGGAGATTCTCATCCGGGATGGTGCCATTGATCTCCATAAGCTGCGCAAGAACAATCTGGACTTCGAGCAGCTCCGGATGATGCTGCGGGCGAAGGACACCTTTTCTATCAATGAGGTTGCTTATGCGATCTATGAAACGAACGGCTCGCTCAGCATTCTGAAGAAGCCACAATATGAACCGGTAACCCGGGAAGATCTGGATATCGACGTGAAGGGAGTTGGTCTTCCGCAATGCGTCGTTGAATCCGGTATCATTCAGCGTCCGGCGCTTGAGAGTCTCGGCAAACACGAAAGCTGGCTGCTCCGGGAGCTGCGGAAGAAGGGTTATCCTGAGCTAACGTCAGTGGCTTATGCCGAACTGAATGAAGAGGGGGAGCTGTGCGTCATCGAAGCCGCCCCGCATCAGGCAAAACCCGGTGAATTCTGAGCAGCTTAGACCCAAACAGTCGAAGGGCTTAAACAAAAAGGGCCGGACTACCTCCCAAAGGATAGTCTGGCCTTTTTCGTTATAAGAACTTGAATTTGTATTGAATTATGGTAATTACAATTTTACCAGGCGTAGGCTTCCGGTGCCGGCTTGCCCGGTCCGGGGAAAATCTCGTCCAGCTTCTTCAGCACAGCTTCATCCAGTACAATCTCCGTAACACGCAGCGAATCCTCGAACTGCTCTATCGTACGCGGCCCGATAATCGGCGCTGTTACAGCCGGATTGGCGAGTACCCAGGCCAGAGCAACCTGATCCTCATGCTCGCCCAGCTCCTTGCAGAGCGCGGAGAATTGCTCCAGCTGGCTGCGGTGCTGCTCCAGCTTGGCGGAGCGGGCGCTGCGCACACCCGTCTTGGACAAGGCGTTGCGGCCGAGCAAGCCTCCGGCCAGCGGACTCCATGGAATGACGCCCAGCCCCAGCTCCTTGGATGCCGGCAGCACTTCAAGCTCCGGTGTCCGTTCCAGCAGGTTATACAAATGCTGCTCGGACACAAGGCCGAGGAAATGGCGTTCTTTGGCCTTAGCCTGCGCAGCGGCGATATGCCAGCCGGCGAAATTGCTGGAGCCGATATAATCAGCTTTGCCCTGGGAGACAAGAATTTCAAATGCGCCCCACAGCTCTTCCCAGGATACATTCCGGTCAATATGATGCATCTGGTAAAGCTCAATATGATCCGTCTGTAGACGTTTCAATGAGCCTTCGAAATGCCGTCTGATCTTATAAGCGGACAAGCCGGAGCCGGAATTGGGTCCGTCCTGCTCGTCGAACATGTCATTGTATACCTTGGTGGCCAGCACAACCTTCTCGCGCCGTCCGCCCCCCTGCTGAAACCAGCGGCCGATAATTTCCTCGGTCCAGCCGCGGCGGTCCTGGCCGCCGTACACATTGGCCGTATCGAAGAAATTGATTCCCGCATCCAGTGCGGCATCCATAATCCTGAACGCTTCCTTCTCCTCGGTTTCCGGCCCGAAATTCATCGTGCCCAGACATAATTGACTGACCTTCAAACCGGATTTACCCAAATAGCTGTACTTCATCGCATTTCCTCCCATTCATTTCGGTTAGGTTGTCTGCATCGGGTCTAATATAATCCTTAGAGTAGGCTCTAAGGCAAGCCTTTTGTTGAACAAACTTCAAAATGCAGTATTACTGGGCCGGACAAAAAATAAGCCCTCCGCGAAGAAGGACTTGTTCAATGAATATATATAATCAGCAAAAGATTGCATTCACTCTATATAACTATGTTCTCTATTATACGCCTACTGCTCAGTTCCCCCGCTGTCCGGGAAAAGAACCTCACCCGTCTTCAGCTCGATTTGCACAATATCCTGCAAGGTATTCGACAGCTCGCCCGGCGGATACGGTTTGGTCAGATATTTCTGCACTTTATCCATCATGCTCTTATCTTCCTTATCCAGCGCCGAGGAGATGACAATCGGCACATTCTCTGTGCGGGGATCATTCTTCAGCATACGGATCAGATCCCAGCCGTCCAGCTCTTCGCCGAGCATCAGATCCACGACGATAGCTACAAAAGGCGTCTTCACCGCCTGATCAAATGCTTTTTGCGGATGATAGTGGTGAGTGACTCTGAAGCCTTTGCCCTTAAGCTCCTCAGAGAGCAGCAGGGACAAGCTGTAATCGTCCTCGACGATCATCACATTCGGCTTCTGCTCCTTGTCGGCACTCCATTTATGCGGCTCCTCTTCATGACGGCTGCTCTCCGCATGGAGGACCGGCAGGCTAAACCACACCGTGGTGCCTTCGCCTTCAACCGAATCAATTCCGATCATACCCTTCTGCTTCTCAATGATCTCCTTGCAGATCGCAAGTCCGAGACCCGTTCCGCCAATCCGCTTGGATGCACTGTTATCCACCCGGCGGAATTTCTGGAACAGCTGTCCGATCTGATTCTTCGGAATCCCCAGTCCATGATCCTGAACCCGGACCATAACCGAATCCCGCTCATTATGCAGCGTTACCTTAATCTCATTGCTGCCTGGAGAGAACTTGATGGCATTGCTCAGCAGGTTGGTCAGCACCTGGATAATCTTGTCCTTATCCACCTCGACCTCGGCGTTCAGCGCCTCATCCTCCAGAAGGATATGGTGGGTACCGCTAAGCTTGTACTGGTCAATTACACTTAGAACGGTCTCGCTGAGATTGACCGGCTCTGCATTGTACAGCTGTGTGCCGGATTCCATGCGCTGCAGGTCAAGGAAATCATTGATCAGCTCAGTCAGACGTTTGGCTTCCTTATGAATCGTTTCCAGGTATTTCAGCTGCTTCTCCGGCTTCATTGTCTTGGATAACAGCAGCTCGGTGAAGCCCAGAACACTGGACAACGGTGTCCGCAGCTCATGGCTGACGGTACTGACCAGCTCCGACTTCATCAGATCCAGCTCGTATTCACGGGTGATATCCCGGTGTACAAACAATGTTCCCACCCGCGCTTCGCGGCGGAACACCGGAATCGCATAGACGTCGACATGCTTCATCGCTTCCTTGCCCAGGGAATACTTCATCGTGCTGGAATCCACGGAGTGCTCGGACATCGCCTTCTGGTAGAACTGCCCCATCTCTTCCGATTCATTCACGCGAAGGGTGAAGTGATCCATCCATTGCTCTTTGGGGATCAGCATCCCCTCTGCCCACACATCATAGTCGAACAATTGGCTGAGCGCCTTGTTGATATGCTGAATGACGCCTTCCGTGTTGACGAACTGGATGCCTTCGTTGACATTGTTGACAATATCCCGGTTCAGCTTGCGGCCATTCTCGATTTCCTCATACATGAACAAACGCTCGATGGCCAGCGCCACCCGGTTCATCATCCCTTGAATTTCGCTGATTTCCTCTTCGGTGAAGGAATGCCCGATTCGTGTACCGCAGAAGATCGCCAGGATCTCATCCTCGGCATTGACTACAGTTGTATAGAAATCATAGCAGTAAACTTCTTTGGCGGAGATCCCCTGCTCTCTGGGGACTCCGGTCCGTTTCACAATATAGGACTTCTCCGTGCTCATCCGGTATAACATATCTTTGTTGTTTGCATCAATATAGCGTTCCACATTCTCCTGCGGAACCCCTTTGACCACAGATATCTTATCTTTGACCAGCAGGAAAAGACTGCTGTCGAACGAGTACATCCGGTTCATGAACCTGCTGAATTTCTCGGCAAATTCCTGCTTGTCCAGTGTGTAGGTAATTTCATGATTGAGCTGGTTGTTAAGCTCCAGCATGATGGTGGTCTGCTCCGTGCTTTTCAGCGTCTCGGCCAGCTCCTGCTGGACACTCTTCATGGAGGTAATGTTGTTGGCAATCAGAATGTACTGGTAAATCTGACCCTCATCATTCAAATACGGCATGATCGTCAGCTGGAGCCAGACGGCAGAACCATCTTTTGCCACAATTTGTGACTCATCGCTCCATAAACCGCCAGTCGACAGCTTGCGTATAATCTGCTCCAGCTGAGTGTCCGAAATATTATGCAGTTCAAACAAACGGAAGGTGTATCCGATAATCTCGGCATTCTTGTAGCCGGTGTAGACGCTAAGATTATCATTGGCATAGGTGAATACTCCCTTGCTGGACAGAATGCCGACGGCGGAGGTCTGGTTCAGCGCCTTCATCATACTTTCGATTTCACTGAGTGAACGCTCCAGCTTGAACTGCTGATCCTGCAGCTCATCCTGCTGGGCATGCAGCTCTTCATTCTGCATCATCAGCTCTTCTTCTTTATCCTGGATACTCCGGGCCATATTAAGGAAGGCCTCATAGAGGCGGCCGATTTCATCCTGCTTATGCAGCTTGCCGAGCAGAACAGCCTCGCCTGCCGCCAGCGAATTCGTTGCTTCTTCCAGCTTAACAATCGGATCAAGCACCACTCTAAGCATCCGCCAGATCATCAGTGTGAAGAATAACAGCAGTACAGCGCTGAGCCCGAAGGCGATAAATGTGAAGGTATCGGCCTGCTTGATGGACTGAGAAGCCATGGCGTTCAGCTTGCTGTCCGAGCTTGTTTTGAACTCTTTGGTGTAGGCCAGAAATTCATTCAGAGCCTGGGTGCTGCCGCCTTGAGAGAGATTGCGGATGCCCGTATAATCATCGTTCTCCACCAGCCGGATCGCTTCAGGAAGGGTCTTGGTTTTGTACTGCTCATAGAATAACTTCAGATCATCCCGGTATTGCGCTTCTTCAGGCGACAGATTCAGAGCCGAATATTGCTCCAGAATTCCGTCAAGGCCCGTGAGTGCAGCATTCAGCAGCTTAAGCTCACCGTCACTTTTGAGGGCAACATAACCTCTGGCCCGGAAAAAGACATCATTCAGCGTCGCCGCCAGCTCATTGATGGTCTCAGTCTTATGCTGCAGTACACCGCGGTCATGCTTCAGCTTGTCCTGCTGGTTATTGATGTAGAAGAACAGGCCGATACCAGATAACATAATCGCCAGGAACAAGATGAAGATAATCCGGAAATACTTGGTTTTGATGCTCACATCAGCAAGTTTATTGTTTATCACTAAGGATGCCCTCCACGATCTGCAGCAGCTCCATCGGGCTGAACGGTTTAGGCATGAAATAACGTGCTCCGGCTTCCCTTGCCCTGTTCCGGTCCATTTCTTGTGCTTTGGCTGTCAGCATCATAATAGGCGTCTTATTCTTCAGCTCTTCATTCAGCTCACCGAGCACTTCAATTCCGGTCATTTCCGGCATCATATAGTCCAGAATCACGAGATCATAGGGGTCCGAAGTAAGCCGTGTTAGCGCCTCAACCCCATTTTCGGCGGTATGGATCTCAACGTTCTCCAGATCCTCCAGCGTATCCTCAATCAGCATGCGCAGTACATCTTCGTCGTCCACAATCAGTATTTTTTGCATAAACACTCACTCTCACTTTCAGTTCATCCACGGCTGGATACATTGCTATTAGAACAAGAATCTGTGGGCCAGGCGCTCAATCCGGGACAGCAGCTCCGGCACATGAAACGGCTTAATCACATAATCGTCCGCCCCCAGCTGCAGGGCATGGATAATATCGCGCTGATTATTGCGGCCTGTCAGCATAATTACCAGGATGTTCACTTCAGGGTAGCTGCTGCGGATCTTCTCCAGAACCTCAAGCCCGTCGAGGCCGGGCATTACCCCGTCCAGCAGAATAATGTACTTCTCCTCCGGAACATACCAGTCCGATTTCAGAAAAAGCTCGCCGTCGGCATAACTGTTCACTTTCATTCCGGCGATATTCCCCGGCTCCCAGGAGGCGAAATTGCCGGTAATAATTCTGCGGATCAGCGGATCATCATCAACAATAATTACATTGAGTATCGTTTCCCTCTGGCCCGTTAACAGTCCTTCGCTGTACAAGGTTGTCTGGTTGCGTCCGCTATACTTGCTGGAATACAAAGCCTGGTCTGCCTCGTCAATTAGTATATCGGTATCCTGCTGCCGTTCGCTTATCTCTGTAATGCCGCAGGAGAAGGTAACATGGAAGCTTTCCCGTTTGGCACAGAATTCCCTGGAGGCGAATTTCTCCTGAATCCGTTCAATGACAAGCAGCGCTGAGTCCGCAGAGGTATTTGGCATGAACAGGGCGAATTCCTCTCCCCCGTAGCGGCACAGTGTATCCTCCGTACGAATTGAATCTCTGACCAGCTCCGAAAAAGTCTGCAGGACCTCGTCTCCCACAAGATGACCATAAGTATCGTTGACATGCTTAAAGTAATCCAGATCCAGCAGCGCGAGCGAGAACGTCCGGCCCGTCCGTCTGAAGTCCGATGAGAGCAGCTTCAGGGTCTGATTGAAATATTTACGGTTAAAAGCACCCGTCAGCTCATCTACAATGATGGACTCCTGCCATTCTTTTTTCAGTTCAAACCGGTTCTTGATCAGCACCAGGAACAGATCGATATCGACCGGCTTCTGGATGTAATCCATCACACCGAGCGAATAGGCATATTTCTGGACTTCCTTGGAGTGTTCACCGCTGATGATAATGATCGGAATCCGCTCTTTTTTGGCTTTGCCGATAATCTGGTTGAGCACATCAATCCCGCTGCGGTCCGGCAGCAGAATATCCAGCAGAATTAAATCCGGCTTGGTCTCATAAAAAATCTTAAGTCCGCGTTCAGCAGACAGGGCAATGCTTACATAGTATGACTGCTTCTCCAGCGACTCGCGCAAAAAAGCCACCAGCTCCACATCATCGTCAATGACCAGAATTTCGTACTGCTGGTGGGTGCTGCCATGGGACAACGCAATTCCCGGAATCTGGGGAGGCACTGCACCTGTAATTTCAGGCTCATCAAACAGCTCCAGCAGCGGATATAAATAATCCCCCCACTCGGCTTCCGTCCAGCTTCTATGGTTATCATCCGAGAAATAGAGCAGAGAGTTGCCGGAGAACGCCTCCACCGCGTCAAGGCCCACTGTACCGGAAGTGCCTTTTAAATTATGCAGAAAGCGATAGATATCCCTTTCCTCAACTGCCGGCTGCTGCGACCACTTCTGCAAGGTTTGTCTGGTGCGCTGTTCAACCAGCTCTTTATATTTTCTCGTTGTCATAATAGCTCCTTCAGTTCGTTCCTTCATATCAATAGGTCATTCAAACCTTCAATTAATCATATTTTTAAGGCGGTGTCAATTTTAATCTGTTTTTGTCGAATTGCAAGCTCAAATCTCTGATCAGCCCTACAAAAAAGCTTTGGTTGATAACCTTCTATTCATTTGACATAATAATTGAAACCGTTCATTCCGTTAAAGCGGCAGTGGGCGGAGAAAACAGAGTAATCTATAATAGGAGGCTTTCAATTGAAGGGGATTATTACGGTACTGGGAAAAGACAAAGTCGGAATTATTGCCAAAGTATGTACATACCTCGCAGAACACAATCTGAATATTCTGGATATTTCCCAGACGATTGTGCAGGACTATTTCAATATGATGATGATTGTGGACATTTCCGCCCCAAGCAAATCCTTTGAAGAAATCGCACGGGATCTGCAGCATGTCGGTGAAGACATCGGTGTGGAAATCAAGCTTCAGCATGAAGATATCTTCAATATTATGCACCGGATCTAGCCGGGCGGCAAAGAGAGGAACAACCATACTATGATCTCAATTGGAGAAGTGCAGGAAACCAATAAAATGATCCGGGAAATGAACCTGGACGTGCGTACGATTACCATGGGCATCAGTCTGATGGACTGCGCGCATTCGGATATGAAGATCTTTAACCGCAATGTATATGACAAAATTACCCGATCCGCCGAGAAGCTCGTGAAGACGGGTGAGGATCTGGAGCGTCAATTCGGCGTGCCGATCGTGAACAAGCGTATTTCCGTAACTCCGATCTCAATCGCTGCCGGCGCCGTACATACCGATACTTATGTTCCTGTAGCACAGATTCTCGACAAGGCGGCCAAGGAGGTTGGCGTCAACTTTATCGGCGGATACTCCGCACTGGTTCAGAAAGGCTGCACCAAAGGTGACCGGATTCTGATCGACAGCATCCCGGAAGCGCTGGCGGTGACGGAACGTGTCTGCTCCTCCGTGAATGTCGGCTCCTCACGCAGCGGCATCAACATGGACGCCGTGAAGCTGATGGGCGATATCATCATCCAGACTGCACAACGCACCAAAGACCGCGATTCCATCGGCTGCGCCAAGCTGGTCGTCTTCTGTAACGCCGTTGAGGATAACCCGTTCATGGCCGGAGCCTTCCACGGTGTCGGCGAACGGGAATGTGTCATTAATGTAGGCGTCAGCGGACCCGGCGTAATCAAGCGGGCGCTGGAAGAGGTGAAGGGACAGGACTTCGAAACGCTGTGCGAGACCATTAAGCGTACCGCCTTCAAGGTTACCCGTGTCGGGCAGCTCGTTGCCCAGGAAGCCTCCAAGCGGCTGAATGTGCCCTTCGGCATCATCGATTTGTCGCTGGCTCCTACACCTGAAATTGGCGACTCCATCGCCGAGATCTTCCAGGTCATGGGTCTTGAAGAAGCAGGAGCTCCCGGCACCACAGCCGCGCTGGCTATTCTTAACGATAATGTCAAAAAAGGCGGGGTCATGGCCTCCTCCTATGTCGGCGGCTTAAGCGGCGCTTTCATCCCGGTCAGTGAAGACCACGGCATGATCCAGGCTGTTCAGCGCGGTGCACTGACGCTGGAGAAGCTCGAAGCAATGACTTGCGTATGCTCCGTCGGCCTCGACATGATTGCCATTCCGGGCAGCACCAGCAAGGAGACCATCTCGGGTATCATCGCCGATGAAGCGGCGATCGGCATGGTCAATAACAAGACAACCGCGGTCCGCGTCATTCCGGTTATTGGCAAGGAAGTCGGCGAAATGGTTGAGTTCGGCGGCCTGCTGGGTTATGCACCGGTCATGGCGGTCAACCCGTTCAATTGTGCAGGCTTCGTTAACCGCGGCGGACGTATTCCGGCGCCGATCCACAGCTTCAAGAACTAGGACACCCTGATAGAGACAGGACGGCCGGTTGAGCACCGCCCTTAAGAACATAAAGACCCGTTACCTCTCCCGGCAGGGATTGGTAACGGGTCTTTGGGTTATGCCCCGAGATTAACTCCGCGGCGTATCCGGATTAACTGTAATATGGCTCATTTTGGCCGGGTCCATCATTAGGTAGATGTTCTGGATCTGCTCGCCGCTCCGGTCGGGAATCAGACAGATCACTCCTTTGATCTCACCCTGGTGGGTGAAGATCAGGCCTGGCTCACCATTGACTATTCCATAGTGCTGCTCCCATTCCCGCAGATAATGCATCACCCTGCGTGAGGTCAGCAGTGCCAGCACGCCTTTGCGGCCGGTCATCGGCCGGAGAATTGTATGCACTTCCTGTCCGCCGCCGTCAGCAACCAGCACAGGATGTTCCCCCAGCAGCTTCAGCATGCCGCCGACATCATAAGAGGTGAACGCGGCAGTGAAGCGCCGCAGCAGATTCTCTTTGACGGCTCCGTAACCGGGAGAAGGGGAAGGCGATGTAGCCGCACGCTCCGCCTGCAGTGTGCGCTTCGCCCGGCTGAAGATTTGCCGGCAGTTGCTCTCCGTCTTGCCCACCATCCCGGCAATTTCCTCGTAGTCGTACTGGAATGCTTCACGCAGTACAAATACGGCCCGCTCCGTTGGCGCCAGACGTTCCAGCAGCACCAGAAAAGCATACGATAGGCTATCCTTCCGCTCTGCCTCCGCTTCCGGACCATCATACCCTGTGCTGACCGGCTCCGGCAGCCACTCTCCGATATAGGTCTCTCTCCGGCTCCGAGCAGAATTCAGCATATTCAGGCAGCGGTTGGTTACGCCCTTGGCCACATAGGCTTTGATATTCTGGATACCGCCCCGGTCCCGGCGCTGAAGCTCAGCGAATGTATCCTGAACAGCATCCTCCGCATCCGCAACCACACCTAACATCCGGTAGGCAATGGAGAATGCATAGCCTTTATAGTTCTGATACAGCTCCTCCATACCTAAACTCCCTGCAGACGGACTCTCAGCCTCTAAGCCTTCTTTATCCCGGACCTCCACGCGCTGCCCCTCCTTCACCCTTACGGCTATCTTAATTCAAGCTCAGTTGAAGCATCCGGGGAACATCCCCGTGGTAATGGCAATCCGGTTCCAGCTGTTGATCGTATTGATCGCCACAATCCAGTCTACCAGTTCCTCTTCGCTGAAATGCTCCAGTACCTTGTGATACAGCTCCGGCGGAACACCTGCCTGGCTGATCAGGGTTACATGCTCGGCGAATTCCAGCAGCACCCGTTCTTTATCAGTGAATATCGGCGCTTCACGCCAGACACTCAGCAGCAGAATATGATCGGCATAGTTGCCCAGCTTCATCAGATCCTTGGCATGCATATCCAGACAGAACGCACAGCCGTTGATTTGGGAGACCCGTATTTTGACCAGTTCATACAGTACTTTATCCTTGCTGCGGCTTCCTGCATGCTGCTCCAGTGTCATCATTGCCCGGAAAGCCGGCGCGTTAACCTCACGATAATTCATTCTCAGACTCATGTCCAATCGCCTCCATTAATGTTCTACATTACTGTAGACAAGATGGGGCTGTGGTTTGTGACAGATATCTAGCATTAATGTTGTACATATTGCAACTTAGACACCTAGAAATCTGTGTGTTTGGTAGGATTGTTGCAGAAAATACAGGAATTTTCGCGCTAAGCAGTTTGGAAGAAGAAAATTGCTGCCATTTGTACAACAATTATGGATTATGGCTGAGATCATGAGGGAAATGTTGTATTTTGTGCAGGATTCTAAAAAGGAGTAGTCAGCTTCACGCGCTCAATCTCTTAGCCCTGCGGGACGAGAACAACCGCCAGCCGGTCAGCAGAGCCGATAACAGGCAAATGCTGGACGAGGTCATGAAGACAACATGCATCCCCGAGAGGAAAATGTCCGGTCGTCCTTCGATCAGTCCGGTCACCCGGTAGCCTGCCCTGCTGCTCATCACGTTGAACAGTATGGTCGTAGCAACAGTGATTCCCACGACCATCCCTACATTGCGGACCAGCGAATTCACACTGCCTGCGGAGCCAAGCTGGGTACGCGGCACGGTCGACATCACCAGTGAATTATTCGGCGAGCCGAACAAACCGCTGCCGATTCCGAGCATGGCAATCCATACACCGACCAGCAGAACCGGACTGCCTTCATGCAGCCGGGCCAGCCCGAACTGGGCAATGACCATAACAATCAGCCCGGCAAAGGTCAGCAGCTCTGAACCAATCTTATCGGACAACGCCCCGCTAAGCGGCGCGACAATGACCATGGAGATCGGAAAGAGCATCAGCAGGAAGCCTGCACTGAAGGGTGACATATTCAGCATATTCTGCGCATAGAACGGTGCGATAATGTTGAAGCAGAAGTTGGAGACAAATACCAGAAAAGCACAGAAAATACTCAGCGAAAACAGCGGATTCTTAAACAGCGACAGCTGGAGCAGCGGCTGCTTGCGGCGCAGCTCCACCATCAGAAAAGCAATAAAGGTTATAGCAGCCGCGATCAGGGAGGCCAGAATCCGGTTATCCCTATACCCAAGCTGCTGGCCAAGCAGCAGTCCGGCGAATAAAGTAACAATAAAGACAGCAAACAGCATGCTGCCGGGAAGATCGATTCTGGACTTCACCCGGACCAGATCCTTCGGCAGCACCTTCCAGCCGAGCACAATCGCAATCAGTCCAATCGGGACATTTACCCAGAAAATATATTCCCAGCCCATGGTGGAAACTATGATTCCCCCGAGACTTGGTCCGGCTATACTGCCCAGTGACACGAAGGTCCCGATCAGTCCCAATGCCTTGCCGCGTTCGGTGGACGGGAAAATATCCGTAACAATCCCCTGGCTGTTCGCCATAGTCATCGAAGCGCCGATCGCCTGAACCACGCGCGCCGCAATCAGCAGCGGCAGACTGTGGCTTAGACCGCAGAGCAGCGAGCCGGCGGTGAATATAATCATGCCTAATTTAAAAATCCTGATCTTCCCGGCAATATCGCCAAGCTTCCCGAAGAACAGGATGACAGTGCAGATGGCCATCAAATATCCGGTAGTCACCCATTCTACTTGAGCAACCGGCAGCTGCAGCTCCTTCACCAGCACCGGCAGCGCAATATTCACAATACTTCCGTCCAGCGTAGACATAAATGTAAATAAATTCAGGACGATCAGAATAATCCAGCGTTTCTTCTGAATCACTGCATCCTCCTGGTATGTAGCACCTATACTGCTCATTTGCAAACACCCTCTTGCGTCATATTTCAAAACTAGTTGCATGCGCAACAAAACAGCCAATCCCAGTGTACTGCAAATTAGTTGCGCACGCAACCATATTGTTGTAGTATTTGAGGCAGACGGTATTCCAGGTATCCGGAACGCCGTCATTATCCCCTGAAGAGGTGTCCGCCTGTGACTTCAAACAAAGAACCGATCGGCAAGCTGATCTCCCATCTGCACCGCCAGAATCAAAAAATTCTGGCCAAAGAGCTGTTGCCCTATGGTATCGGCAGCGGAGGGCAGCATAGCTTCCTTAAGCTGATTCTGAGCCACCCGGGGATCACACAGGATCAGATGACCAGTGAAATAAAATGTGATAAAGCCACCACCGCCCGCTCCGTGAAACATCTGGAGGCCTCGGGATATATCGAACGCCGGACCGATCCCAAGGACCGCCGCTCCTCCCTGCTGTATCCGACGGCCAAAGCGCTTGAATTCGCCCCGGTATTCCAGTCGCTGTTAAATGATTTCAACCGCAAGCTGTCTGCAGATCTAACCGGGGAAGAAATCGACACTCTGATTACTTTGCTCCATAAGGTCACACGGAATTCAGAGCTGCTGAACGGGCAGAATTGACAGCAGCTTCTCCAGTGGCTGTACAAGTTATCCAGTTCAAGTTAAATAGGATGTTAAAATCCGTAAAACACAGCAGAGCAGAGGTTCTCCCGCCTTCCAGGGAGCCGCTGCTCTGTTGTTCGCTTATATTACAGTCTGCTTATAATCCCTACAGCAGATATATACCGTCCAGAATATAATCCCAGCTCCCCGCATCCCCCGCACGGTTCGGAATTCCCAGAGACACAATACCGGGCAGCGGCCAGTCACGGTCGAGCACGGACTCCAGTCCATCGACACCGTTTACAATCAGAATATGGAAATCCCCGCCGGTTAAGGTGCGCAGCACTGTCTGAAGCTCACAGGCTTCCTCATACGTACTCCCCCAGCGGATAAACAGCGCCTTCCGGCTCATCAGCAGGGTGTCCAGCAGGCGCTGGGAACGCATATTGATTTTTTGCTTGAAATCCGGGTAAACGTGGCTCCACTCCAGCCCCTCCAGCACCGGAAAGTCATGCACTGAAATTACATTATAATGAAAGTCCTTCACAAAATAGGATTTGACCGGCTGGACGACTTCATTGTCCACAAACACATCATTGCCATCGATCACACCCATATTCGGGAGCTCCATATACCCCGAGAAACGCTGGCCCAGCAGCCGGTTCACATCCGTAAGCGATAACGACACCACCCAGTCCAGCGGCGATGAAAATACCCGGAGGCCTCTGCGGCGCAAATGGGCCGCAGGCTCGCATGAGCTTCCCAGACTGACAATGCAATCATATCCTCCCCTGATTTCCTCAAATTTCATCCGCGCTCACCTCTCACCCTTATTTCTATATTAAATGCCGCCGGTAATTGAAACGTTTGGATCATAGATGAGGAATGTTTTGCAGAGTCTGGTGAAACAGGTTAGAATGTAACCCAATATGAAAACCATGTAATTTCAGAAAGGATGCCAAGATCATGTCGATTGCCAATGTTAAAGAACATTTCCGTAAATTCTCCCGCGAGCAGGATGTACAGGAGTTTGCTGCCTCCAGCGCTACTGTAGAGATGGCAGCCGCTGTGATTGGCGTCATTCCGGCCAGAATTGCCAAAACCCTCTCCTTCCGCGGTGCACATGAAGATGCCATACTCATCGTTGCGGCTGGAGATGCCAAGATTGACAACAAGAAATTCCGCGAGACCTTCGGGTTCAAGGCACGGATGCTAAGTCCGGATGAAGTCCTGGAACAGACTGGACATGAGATCGGCGGGGTTTGTCCCTTCGGGCTGGCCCGTCCGCTGGATGTATATCTGGATGAGTCCATGAAGCGGTTCAGCACGCTTTTCCCGGCCTGCGGCAGCACCAATTCCGCCATTGAACTAACCTGCGCTGAACTTGCCGAATACTCCGGAAGCCGGGCATGGGTCGATGTCTGCAAAGGCTGGAAGGAAGAACCTACAACATCTCAGATCGGAGACAACACCTGATTATGAAACACGCTGTAACTAAATCTGTACCTTCACCCGGCAAGGAACGTTTCCCGTTATCCCTGCTGGTCCTTACACTTGGCGCCTTCGCCATCGGCATGACCGAATTCATCATCATGGGGCTGCTGCCCAATGTCGCCAGTGATCTCGGCGTAACCATCTCCCAGGCCGGCCAGCTGATTACAAGCTACGCTCTGGGCGTAGCCATCGGAGCTCCTGTGCTGACTGTCTTTACCCACCGGCTACCGCAGAAAAAACTCCTCGTCATCCTCATGGGTATTTTCATCTTCGGCAACGCCGTATCCGTTATAGCGCCTACCTACCCGCTGCTGATTATTGCCCGGGTATTGACCGCCTTCGCCCACGGAACCTTCCTCGGAGTCGGGACGATTATCGCTTCCCGGCTGGTCCGGCCGGAGAAACGGGCAGGCGCCGTGTCTATTGTTCTGGCCGGGCTTACCGTCGCCAATATCATTGGTGTACCGTTCGGAACCTTCATCGGACAGCAGCTCGGCTGGAGGGCTTCCTTCGGCGCCATCACCGTGCTGGGCATTATCTCCCTCTTTGGGATTATCCGCTTCATTCCTGTCATTGTTCAGGAGCAGACAGCCAATCTTGCCGAGCAGGTGCGCGGGCTGATGAATCCCAAGGTACTGCTGATTCTGCTTACGGGAGCGCTGGGCTGCGGAAGCCTGTTCGCTTTGTTCACCTATATCACGCCAATTCTTGAAGACATCACCGGCTTCGCCGAGCATAGTGTCACCTGGATTCTGGTATTGTTCGGAGTTGGCGTTACCCTTGGCAATATCGCCGGCGGCAAGCTGGCCGACTGGAAGCTGATGCCTTCCCTGATCGTCAACTTCGCCGTGCTGGCCGGCATTATCGCATTATTCCCGCTGACGCTGCATCATCCAGTCCTTGCCGTTGCCAACGTCTTTCTCTGGGGAATCGCCGCATTCGGGATTATGCCCGGCATTCAGCTGCGGATCATGAATCTGGCACATAAAGCACCGCTGCTGGCCACCACCTCCAGCCACTCGGCGCTGAATTTGGGTAATGCCGCCGGAGCTTATCTCGGCGGGATGACCATTAACACACTGGGAATTGCCTCGATTCCGTGGCTGGCCTCAGGACTTGCCGTTCTGGCTCTGTGCGGAGCATGGCTCAGCTATCTGTCCACCCGCAACGATAAGGCGGAGCATAGACTTGCAGCCGAAATCGGCAAATCTGCCTGAGGAAGCCGCGGCTTTGCCATGATAAAGTCTGCCTGAACATTGCCAAGGCCGGAGTCCTGTGAAGGGCTCCGGCCTTATTTCTGCTGCCTGCACTTTTGCGGATATGCTGATACCTGTTCACCGTTTCCTGTTTACGATTCTTGTTCACTGGCTGCTGCTGCCAGCCTGCTTACCCTCGGCATCCCGGATGTTCACAATTTGCGTGACCTCCCGCGTGATTAGTCCGCCGCCCATGCTCATCCATTTCACGGTGAATTCGTCAAAAGAGCTCAGCGGCGCATCGCCGACGATAATGTTCAGAAACGTCTCACTCTCCAGCTTCTGCAGCGCCGGCCACTTCGCCGCCATATGCAGCGTACTTCCGTAATACACGCTGCGCACTCCCTCAACGGCTGTTGTGGACAATACGGCTACCCCGTATTTGTAGGCGTTGGCCGCCTTCCAGCCCTCCGGATTCTTCTTCGGCTGCTCTTCCTCCGCCAGCCAGCGGTCATAGATCAGCCGGGTATCAGGGTCGAGCGCATCCGGGTCGATCTTGCCGTGTAGCGCCTGCTGGATATCCGCATAATGCTTCTCGATGGCATCGCTATAATCAATCAGCAGATCGAACGGGTAATAGGCCCGCGGCTGAATACCGGTCTGTGCTGCGAAATCATCCAGCTTGCTGACCTCCTCCACGTTCGGATCACGTCTTCTCTCCAGCCGGGTGAACACATTCAGCAGCTTCACTACAGCCTCGGGATGCGCGTATCCTTTGCGGACAACCAGATACCGGTCCGTGACCGGGGCTATATGGGCCACGAATTTGCCGGACTCATCCAGCGGTGCGGCGTAGGCCCGCCATTCGGCTTTGGTATCCTGGGCAACCGCTTCCGACAACGGATAGAAGGGCATCCACCAGGGCCCGAAGAAGATTCCGGCTTTGCCGGCAATAATCGGCTCCTGGGTTTCTTTGTACAGCGCAAACTCAGGATCAATTAATCCCTGTTTGTACCATGCGGCGAGCTGGCCCAGCGCTTTGCGTGTCTCCGGGGTAACCGAGCCATAGACTACGTTACCGCTGCTGTCCTTAATCCAGTTGGTCGGGAAGGAATGAAAGGCGCTGAACACTGCGTCCAGACCGTTCACATACGGCTTGGTCCCGTACACAATATTCTTGTAGGCGCTAATGCCCACGGTATCACGCTTGCCGTTGCCGTCAGGGTCCTTGTCGATAAAAGCTCTGGCGATCGCCTCAATATCCTCAAGCGTTCGCGGAGCCGGCAGCTCCAGCCGGTCCAGCCAGTCCTGGCGGACCCACAGCAGGGAGGTCGAATCTGCATGAATGGCTACATTCGGCAGTCCGTACAATCTTCCGCCCCGCTGCGCGTCGGCGAGGGCTTCGCCATGAGTCGAATCGTACATATCCTTGATCAGTCCGGAGCCGTACTGCTCATACGTATCGGTCAGATCCTCAATCATATCGCTTGATATCAGCTTGCTGAGCTGATCCCGGTCCACCACCATCGCATCCGGCAGATCATTGCTGTCTATGGCCAGCTGCGCCTTTTGTGTAAACGGCTCTTCGCCTTTCGCTTCCCAGGAATGAATGACTCTGATGTTCGTCAGGCTCTCCAGATAGCGGGAGATCGGATTATTATCATTGCTGTCGCCTGTAGTCAGCCGGGAATCCGGTACCTTGAAGCCGATCCGCATCACGACCGGCTCCTCATACCGGCCGTAAGCAGCGGCATCGGCAGCATTAGCGGCAGGCGCTGTCCGTTCCGCAGCTTCCTCCCCACCGCTGCTGCGGCAGGCGGACAGACTAAGCAGCAGCAATACAGGCAGGCAATATCTCATGGCCCGGTTCACCGCTCCCCCATCCCTTCTGCACGGTATTCACTGGGCAGCTTGCCTACATGCTCACGGAACAGCCTGCTGAAATAGCGGTCATCCTCAAAGCCGGACCGGCAGGCAATTTCGCAGACCGGCGCATGGGTATCGCGCAGCAGGGATTTGGCCAGCTCAAGCCGCATGCTGCGCAGGCTGTCCCCGAAGGTCTCCCCGGCAAAGCGGGCAAAGCACTGGCTGAAATAACCGCGGCTCATATTAATGGCGGCGGCTACATCGCCCTGATTGATTTTATCCCCGGCATGGCTCTTCATATAGTTCACAGCGCTAATCAGGCAGAACATCACTTCTTTGCTCATGCCCAGCTCAATCATCCGCTGCTGAACCTGACCGGAGAACTGGCGCAGCCAGCTTTTCCACTGGCACCAGTTCCGGTTGCGGTGTGCCGATAGTGCAAGCTCCGCCTCCTCCTCCGGCTTCATCAGCAGCCCGCTCCAGTTGCGCAGCAGCTCCCTTCCAAACTCAGCAACCGCCTCCTGGCGCGGCTGCCGGGACAGAACGGCTGCATTGAAGTCTTCCCAGGCTCCCCGCTCAAGCGTCCACCGGAGATTCAGTGCACGCACCAGCGGCTCCGGTTCCTCTGCAGTGGCAGCGGGACGATGCCTTCCGGCAACCCTTTTGAGTTCGCCGTAGTTCAGCTTCGGCAGCTCAGATTCACCGGTATAATAGAACAGTGCCTGCGGAACCGTCCGTTCCAGAACATCCTCCAGCTCCTTCAGCGGCTGATCACGCACGCCTTCCACAAGTACAGCTGCCCAGCCTGCTCCAAGCACAGCCTCCAGCTCACGGCGGATTTCTTCCACGGCCACACGGCAGGGAAGCGGGCTCATCCACAGGTTCTGGAATGAGATCAGCGGATGGTTCTTGACCAGTGACAGTTCAAACAGCTCCGCTTCCTTCCCTTCAGGCTCCAGGGGCAGATAGAGCAGAGCCTTGTCTGCAGACATAACCTTCAGTTCGCCGGATACCAGGGAACCCCGGTTGCCGTCCTCCCACCTGATCCGCTCCACCAGCCTGCGGATGGTTTCGTCGGCATTCTCCACCTCCAGCAACGTTTTAACAATATAATCGACTGCTCCCAGCCGCAGTGCCTCCTGCACATAATCGAATTCATGGTGGCAGGTAAGCACCACACAGCGGACAGCCGGAAACCGTAGCCTGACCTGGCGGATCAGCTCGAACCCGGTCATGCCCGGCATTGTAAGATCCACGAACAGCAGATCCGTCTCCTGCTGGCGGAGCAGCTCCAGTGCAGCATTGCCGTCCCCGGCTTCACCGGTAATCACCACCCCGAAGGACGGCCAGTCAATCAGCGAGATGAAGCCTTTGCGCACCAGCCGCTCGTCATCCACGACCACAGCTTTAATCATTGAAGTCCTCCTTGCTCATAATGGGTATGATGATGGATACCGTTGTCCCGCCGCTCTCCCCGCTGAGAATATCCAGACTCATCTGCTCCCCGTAATACATGCGCAGCATCCGCATCACATAAGCGAAGCCGATGCCAAGCCCCCGTCTCCGTACGGTCTCCTCGGCAAGCAGCTCCTCAATCTTCGCCTGATCCATTCCCGCACCGTTGTCCTTTACGATGAGCTGCACTTCATTCGTACCCTGCGCGGTAATGATTACATCGACCTTGCCGTTGTCACTCAGTCCGTGATAGATGGAATTCTCGACCAGCGGCTGCAGCAGGAACCGGGGAACCGCAGCGGACAGCACCTCCGGATCGGCCTCTACATTGAATTCGAATTCATAATCGTAACGGATGCGCTGCAGCTCCATATAATTACGGATCGCTTCAATCTCCTCCCCGATGGTGACGATGATGCTCTGCTTGCCGAGGTTATAATGCAGCACCTTCACCAGCAGGGTAACCAGCTTGTCAATCTCCTTCTGTCCGTTCAGCCGGGCGAGCCACTGCACCGTATTGAGCGTATTATGCAGGAAATGCGGATTGATCTGGCTGAGCAGCTTCTCAATTTCGAACTGGCTTTTCTGCTTCTCATTGCGGGCCACAGCCAGAATCAGCTCATTCACCTGATCCTTCATCTGCTGGAAGTTGCTCAGGACAGAATCGAATTCCTCCACATTCGTGAATGCTACCGGCGTGGTGACATTCTCCGCCATGCGGATAATTTCGAGATTGACCTTGCGCAGCGGTCCATACACCCTTCTCCAGATCAGCCAGGCCAGAAATCCCGCGAACAGGAGGGTGAACAGCGCCAGCAGAATCATTTTGTAGATCCAGGTGTAAATCTCGCTGTTGAACACCGACCGTTTGACCACGGCTACAAGCTTCCAGCCCTGCGGACTCTCATAGCGGAACAAATGATAGCCATTTAGCACCTCATGCGCAGATCCGCCGCTCCGGCCGGCCTGTTTCACGATCCTTTCCGGCAATTCACCGTCAATGACATGAGTAAAGGTACCGCTCTGATTCACCAGAAGATGATTGACCTTCATCCCGTAGGCTTCCTGATTGAAAATTTTGCGCAGCAGACTGTAATTGGTCTCCAGATAGATATACAGCTCATGCTGGCCGTTCACCCGCACAATCCGCCGCTCCGAGAAGACGACATTATCGCCGACAGCATACATCGTGCCATGCGGACCGTAATAATCAGCCCCGTTATAGCGCATGAACGAAGGCAGGCTGCTGATATCGAAGCCCCTTCGCGTACTCATGTTGGTGAACAGCACCGGATCATCACTTTCAGGCATGATATAGGCGGTCAGCCCTATATAGGGATTGGTGAAGTTGACCAGGTTTATCTTCTGATTGATCGAATTCATCATTTGCGACTTGCGGTAGATCTGCTTCTCCTGCAGAAAAGAAGACATCTCCTCCACAATCTGTCCGTCCAGCGCAAACTGCTTGGAGGCGAAATCCAGATTGTCGATGGCATTCTCCAGGCTCAGCGCTTCCTGGCGCAGACTGGCGCTGATGCCGCTGCCGATTTTGCCGGACAGAATGGAATAGATGGAAGTGTAGGATATGAAGCCGACAATCAGCAGCGGCAGCAGCGTACCGATCAGCAAATAAATCACCAAAGTAGTCCGCAGGGACTTCCCCTTCGGCGGATGGCCTGCTTGCTTATTTCCAGGCATGGGGCCTGACCTCACCTCTTAATGAAAGCGTTTTAATATATAGAATCAGAATACCAGATTTTTCTTGTTCTGAAAATAAGAAGGCAGAACAGCCCGGTCGCTGCCCTGCCTATTCCCTATCCGCTTCCGCTTACTTCACACTTTTGCGGGCTTCGAACAGCTCTTCCGCTTTCTTCACCGAGAAGTCCATCACGTCCTGATAGCCGAGTCCGTTAACTTTGTCATGCATTTCTTTGTTCAGCTTATCGAATTCCGCCTGATTTTTGGCAAAGACCATCTTCCAGGAGATCTGCTGGATCACAGTACCGATCTGCTTGTTCTTCTGCTCCAGCGTTTTGTCCATCGTCAGCGGCTCTTTGCCGGTGAAGCCCTGCGGAGCTACGGCGAGCAGATTATTTTTCTCAAAATATTCCTTGGCCGTAAGCACGCCCATCTTCGCTCTCCAGTCACTGTCGAGCTTCGACGGATTGCGTTCCAGTGTGGTCTGCCACAGATTGTGGTCATACGGCTCATTCGTAGCCGGATTCACCATCGCCGGAACCACGAAGGAGAAGTTCATCTGATTCGAGCCGTAATAGTAGTCCCCGCCGCCGTATTCCTCGGGAACCTGAGTGTTCTGCTGATCGGCATAAGCCTTCCAGCCGAAGTCGGTCACGACCGGCTTGCCGCTGCTGTCAATATCCCAGGCCAGTCCCTGCGGTCCATTGGAGACTGCCGTTCCACTGCCTGCCGAGATCATTGCGCCTTCCGGTGTGTACATCCAGTTGATGAACTCCATGATGCGGGCCGGCTCTTTGGCCTTGGCGCCGATGGCGATAATTCCGTTGCCGCCGTATACGTTGAAGCCTGTGGAGTACATCAGCTCATCCTTGAACGGTACAAGCGCGAACCCTTTGCCTTCTGCGGTTCTCTCCGGTGTATTGTAGTTGGCTGCGCCCAGCCACGGGAACCAGGAGAAGAGCAGGCGGCCGTCCTTGTATTTCGCAACCACATCATCGAACTTCTGGGTAAGCGAGTCCGGGTCAAGCAGGCCCATCTGATTCGCTTCGAAGTAGAGCTTGAGCGATTTCATATACCAGCTGTCCTCGGAGAGGAAGTCATAGTACTTCTCTTCATCCGCCTTGACATACAGAGCGGTATCCGCGATTTCGTCATAGCCCATCATGTTGGCGAACTGCTTCGCCAGCGTCATTTTATAGTTGCCGTCCCAGTCGGACCACAGTGAGAACGCATAGGTTTTCTTTCCCTGATCATTCTTCGGCTCCAGCTCCTGCATCTGCTTCAGCACCGGGAGATAATCCTCAATCTTGCTGATTTCAGGCGCACCGAGCTGCTGATACAGGTCCCAGCGCAGGTCGGGTCCCCAGGTCATATCCTTGCCCTCGGAAGGTCCTGACGGGTTGGTTGCCACGTTGTTGCCGATACCGAAGACAGAGGTTCCGCCGCCAAAGGCCACTTTAGCCTTCTCGACCGCTTTGGGGAACTGCTTCACGATATCCGCGCCGTATTTGTCCAGCAGGCCGTCCTGCGTCCAGTCCAGGAGCAGCTTGCCTTTGATCGCGTTCGGATAATGATTCTTATCATCCCCGAAGATGATGACATCGCCGAGGTCACCGGAGGCCATCATGGCTGAGATTTTGGTGTCCCCGCCGGTCAGGTTGGAGGCGACAATATCCAGCTCAATGTTGAATTTGTCCTTGATGACTTTGGCGAACCAGCCGATTTGCGGGCCGGCGTAATTGGCCGTTGTCGAGAATACGGTCAGCTTGAGCGGCTTGGAATGGTCCAGCGCCCCGTCTGCCGGAGCCGCTGTCGCCTCTGTGCCGGCGGCTGGCGTGGCTTCGGCCGCCGGCTTATCCGTGCTGGCCGCCGTGCCCGAATTGCCTGAATTTCCGTTTCCTCCGCCGCAGGCTGCCAGAACCAGCACCATTATCATGCTTAGCAGAAGTAGCGATACTTGTCTAAATCTGAATCTCATTGCTTCATACCCCCTGATATATTAGTTCGGTCAGCCTTTGACGGCGCCGATCATGATGCCTTTGACGAAGAAACGCTGAAAGAACGGATACACAATCAGAATCGGCATGACTACGATCATCGTTACCGTCATCCGCACCGACGTCGGAGTCTGCATATTCTGGATGCTGGCTGCCATATCCGGTGAATTGCGGATCAGCGCGGCGAGCGAGCTGGACTCGTTCAAATACCGCCAGAGCAGGAACTGCAGCGTGTAATATTTCGTGTCGGTCATCAGGAACGCCGTATCAATGAAGGAGTTCCACTGGTTGACCGCCGAGAAAATCGTAATCGTCGCCAGAATCGGCGTGGTCAGCGGCACAATGATGCTCCAGAATACCCGCAGGTACCCTGCACCATCCATCGCTGCCGATTCCTCCAGGGAAGGCGGGATCGCCTCCACGAAGGTTTTGACCAGAATAATGTTGAACGGGGTAATAATCGTCGGCAGAATATAGGCCAGATAATTGTTGGTCAGATGCAGATTGTGCATCGTGATGTACCAGGGGATCAGCCCCGCGCTGAAATACATCGTGACCACAATGCTGCGGTACCAGATCTGCCGGCCCCACATTTCTTTCTTGGTAAACAGATAGCCGAGAAAAGCCGATGCCCCAACCGTCAGAAAAGTGCCGACTACTGTTCTGTAGACCGAGACCAGTGCCGCGTGGCTTAGCCCGCTGATCCGCAGGACCTTGAAGTAGTTGTCGAAATGAATCTGCCGCGGATAAAACTTGATATACCCTCCGGCGCTTAGATCATTGGAGCTAATCGTGTTAATGAACAAATAATAGAACGGATAAATACAGCTCAGGGTGAATAATCCGAAGAGCAGATAGATGATTCCCTGAAAGAGGGCATTGCCCGGTTTAAGCTTGTTCCGCATGTGGAATCACCGCCCTTAAATAATGGATTCGTCACGCACAATCTTCGAGAGGGTATTGGCCGCGAACAGCAGGATAACGCTGACCACCGACTTCAGCATGCTGACCGCCGTTGCGAACGGGAAGTTGTTGGCAAAAGCGATATTGTACACGTAGAGGTCCAGTACCTCGATCGTGTCCTTGTTCATCGCATTCTGGAAGGCAAAATACTGCTCCATTCCGTTATTCACAAAATTGCCGATCGAGAGCAGCAGCAGGACAAAGAAGGTAGGAATGATGCCGGGAACCGTGATATGCCAGATCTTGCGGAACCGGCTCGCTCCATCCACTTCCGCCGCCTCATACAGCTCCTGGTCAATTCCGGCAATGGCCGCAAGGTACAGGATCGCTCCCCAGCCCAGCGACTTCCACCAGTACCAGGCGATCATCGTAATCCAGACATGAGAGCTGGAGGCCAGGAAGTTGAAGCCTTCATCCGCGAAGCCGAACTGGACCAGCAGGTGATTCACTACGCCGCTGTCCACGGAGAACAGTGAGAAGGCCAGCGCATAGACGAGAATCCAGCTGATGAAATTCGGAATCGTGGTCAGTGTCTGCACCAGCTTGCGGTACCAGCCGGACCGGACTTCGGTCAGCAGAATTGCAAAGATCACGGGAAACACCGAGGTCACCAGCCCGAGCGAGCTCATCGCGACCGTATTCTTCAGCACCCGCAGCACCTCAGCCGTCTGAGTCGGATTAGCAACAATGGTCCTGAACCACTTCAGGCCGACAAAGGGCGTGTCCGACAGGGGAATGCCGGGAATGAAATCATAGAAGGCGTAAATCCATCCGCTTATCGGCAAATAGTAGAAAATAAAAGTCACCGCCAGAAACGGAAGCGCCATGAAAAACAGCTTGTATTTGTTCTGCAGCTTCCTGCGGGGCGGCGGGGCCGGCTCCACACCATGCAGCAGTTCACCAGAGGGTACTCCCATATCGAAATCTCCTATATCCAGATTTTGTTTGCGCTTTCAGTCTAGCAGAAAGCAACCTGCTATCAGGAGAGAGGAACGGCGCCCGGCGCGTGACAGCGGTAGGAGGCTATCGGACCATTTTCACAGCGCAGCGGACCATTTTCACAAACCAGCAGCAAAAAAAGATGTTGTCCATCAGCAGCAATCCTGACAATAGACAACACCTGACCATACCTGAATTGAATGGAGATATTCATGATATCCATATACTACTAGCACAACATCAGAACCAGAGATGTGAGTTGATTCAATATCGCAGCATGTGATAGTTGTAAAATGTGCAATTAAAAACAGCGAAAAAGCTTGCTGGCAACTTATAACTGTATTCTGTACAACTAAATCTCCCGTATGGGTGAGAACCGCTCTACATATGGCAGTTTAATTGCACGAAATACAACTAAACCAATAATCGGTTGTAAATCAGATGTTTTAGTTGTACAAAGTGCAGTTAAGCCTACCGGAACTACCGTAATCAGGGTCACTGCAACCCCTCAGCAAGCGATTTACCTAAATGTTCTCACAAGTTTAAATCTGATGTTATACTATCCGCATTAACTGCACAGCGGTTCCCCGCCACGCCCTTCACACCTGGCTTGATCTTGAATAATCCGCCGGCCAGCGGCCAGCACTCCAGCTCCTCCGGGCTCATGCCGCCGCATGCCGTGGTGATGTACAGCTCGTCCAGATGTTCACCGCCGAACGTGCAGGAGGTCACATAAGGAGCCGGAACTTCAATCTTCCGGAGCTGCTCCCCGGTATGCGGATTCCAGCGGGAGACGCAGCTCCCGCGCCAGTGGGCAATCCAAAGCATACCTTCACTGTCAATCGTCATCCCGTCCGGCCAGCCTTCCCCTTCGGCGAACCGGATCACCGTTCTGCGGCCGCTTACCGAGCCATCCTGAAGCGAATAGTCCATCGCATCGACCGTGAAGGTCAGTGTATCTATGTAATACATTAGTCCGCGGCTGTCATCCCAGGCCAGACCATTGGAGATGCCGATGCCGGACAAGACCTTCCGCACCTCTCCCTCTAAATCCATAACATACAGGCTGCCGTCTTTCCCTGCATGCTTCCGGTTCATCGAGCCAAACCATAGTCTGCCGCGGCTGTCGCATTTGGCATCATTCAGCCGGTTTGAGGAAATCTCAGCTTCCACAGAAGCAAGTAGCACCAGAGGCTGATCCTCCATGAATCTGTATATCCCGTCCTCCATAGCCAAGACCCAGCCGCCGCCAGCCGCCGGTACTGCTGCCCCTACTCTTTGATCAAAGGAATGGATGTCTTCCGTACCCGCAGCGGGGTCATATACCCGCAATTCCCTACCGTCAATATCCACCCAATACAGCCTGCCTTCTACCTGATCCCAATGCGGTCCTTCACCAAGCGCAGCCTTGGCATCGATAACTAATTCAATTTGTCCGTTCAACGGAAACCCTCCTAAGCTCATCATGAATTTAATATGAATCTGCATGAATACTCTGCCTGATTATTCTACTTCCCAGCTCTTGCCTCCGCAGCGCTATTTGTACTACCGGCTTCCTGCCAACATGACATACACCTGTCCAGTTCAGCATGGTATCCTTCATATAGCAGAATAATAATGAATGAGGTGATCCGGTTGAAAGTTGAATGGAGAAAACAAGACAAATCTCTTTACCTGCCCGCTGCCGAACCCGCGCTGATTCAAGTGCCCGCCTATAATTATTTCATACTGCGGGGTGAAGGCAATCCGAATGCTGCGCCTTTCGCTGAAGCCGTCGGCGTACTGTACTCCCTCTCTTATGCCATTAAGATGCTGCCCAAAAAAGGGCCGGAACCGGATGGGTATTACGACTATACGGTCTTCCCGCTGGAAGGCGTGTGGGATCTCAGCGAAGCCGGCCGTAAGAAAGCAGTCCTTGATAAAGACGAATTGGTGTACACCCTGATGATCCGGCAGCCGGACTTTGTAACCCCGGAGCTTGCCGCTGAAGTTCTGGAGAAGGTCAAGCGCAGCAAGCCGCATCCGCTGCTGCACAAAGCCGCCTTCGATAGCTTCGAAGACGGCCTCAGTGTACAAATGATGCATACCGGCCCCTACGATGATGAGCCGCACAGCTTCGCAAGAATGGAGCAATATTGCGCAGACCGGGAGCTGCGGCGGATATCTCATCTTCACCGGGAAATCTATATTTCGGATGCCCGCCGGGTCCACCAGGAGAAGCTGAGAACGGTGCTGAGGTTCAAGGTATCGCGCCAGAATTAACGCAGTAATTTCACCGGATTCCGTACCGTTGCGCTCTTATGAATCTCTAGGGTATCACGGTATTCCACTGTATCGATCTCGCAGCCTATGCCGATTATAACCCTTCCTCCACGCACAGTCTGCGCCTGCGTACTCTGCAGCTCAATCTGGTCCCCTTCAATCAGCCGGGCCTGAAAGCTCATTTTCTTGCCTTGTCCGGGCCTCAGCAAGGCTCCGGTCCGGCTGCGTTTGATAGAAATGCTGCTGCCGCCGACCGCATCCGCTCTGCAGGGGCCAAACAATCCCAGTTCGAGCTTTCCCGCATTAAGCAGTCCGCTCACCTCAATGATTCCGGTAAGCTGCAGCTCCTCTGCCTCGCAATCTCCGGTAACCATAATCCCGCCAGTTAGTTTGATATCTTCTATCCGCAGCCCGCCGCCTGCCGTAAGCTGACCTTGTCCGCGCAGACTGGCTCCGTCGATCCGCCCCTTAACCTCACACTCTCCGGTAATCTTCATATGCTGCAGCCGCAGATTGCCGTCCACTTTGATCTCTCCGGTCTGGCTGAACTTCAGGCAATCCACATCCCCGGTAAATTTACATTCTCCGGTCACTTTGACATCCTTGAAATACCCGCCAACAGAACTGGATGTCCCCAATATCTTCAGATCATTGCGCGTTACGGAATCATGCACCATTCTTCTCCTCCTTCTCCACACGGGCTCCGGGATGTACTGTCAGTCCCGTTCTATATTCGACCCGGCCGATGCTGCAGCCTTCCCCGATAATGACGGTGCCGCCCCGGACCACATCCGCCGTTGTATATTCCAGATCAATATAATCGCCTTCAATGAGCTTGGCCCGCAGCTCCAGTTTGAACTTGGGAATGATCCCTCCTAACAGCCTGCCCCATGCTGCGGAGCCGGTTTTGCGGATAATCAGGCTCTCCACCCCAATTTCGCCGGCCTCTGCCAAACCATGAAGCCCGAATTCTATCCGCCCTGCACTTAGCAGCCCGCCTACAGTAAATACCCCTTCACCAATCAGCTCCTCAACCTCACAATTGCCTTTTAGCTTCAGCATGCCGTCCAGCTCACAGCGCTCTCCCCGCAGATTGCCGTCTCCGGTCAGCACACCGTTCAGCTTCATTACACCAGCCTGGAGGTTGCCCTTCAGTCTAAAATTACCGTTAATCTCCATCTCTTCCGCGGCAAGATCACCGTTCATCTTCATTACGCCGTCACATTTATAGGTATGCGCGCTCAGCGCTCCGTTAATCTTGCTTACGCCGTTGATATTCACCTTGTTATATTTGCCTCCGGCGGCTGTATTGACCCCATCCATCTGCAAATCCGGCAGCTCCTTCTTCTCCATTGCCAGTCCTCCCATTAGCTTAATCTTACTTTCAATTGTTCTGTCAGGTCGGCAAGACTAAGCCTGCTGACTACCCGGACTCCTTCATCGAAGGCCAGCTCTGCCCCGGACAGCGCCATCAGATAGAAACTGACCCCCATCTTCCGTACAAAAAACAGCTCCCAGTTCTTTCCCGCAAATCCCGGGGTATGCACTCCAAGTGTCAGATAGAGCCGGTCTGCTTCCTCCAGATTCAGCTCTCCCTTGCTCAGCAGCAAATCTACAGTGAATAGATTCAGAATCTGCTCAAAGGTTAGCTGCATCCCTTCACTGTCCGGCCTGCCGAACCGCTCCAGGCTACTGTTCGAAACAATGTTACGTTCCCTTAGCTGTGCTACTGTTAATATGAGCTGGTGCTGAGACAACGGCTCTGACAGCTTTCCGGCCAGTTCATCGAGAGAAAGATCATCTTTCTTCTGCAAAATATGCTGCACCCGTCCCAGTATTCGTTCCCGCGGGAAAAAAGTCTCTTGTCCGGTAAATGTGGACTTGCGGATGAACCATTCCTCAGGAATCAATTGTTTCCTCTTCCAGCGGTATAACTGGCCGTATGAGATGCCGGTTTCATCCAGCAGCTCCTTCTTGGAGATTAATTCCTCTTCCATACGATCACTCCTTGCGACCATCGTAACATAACACTGTTACGTTGTAAATAAACAAGCATCGCTTACTCTTTATATACTTTCTTGAATTCATACTGAGGTTCACAGTGGAATTCAGCAGACAAGGACTGACACCCCACTCCTCCAGTTCCATAATTCTCCGCCACTTTTCCCTGTCAGTTCAAGTTGCCGGTTAGCCGCTGCGGGACTGGCGGAATACGTCAATTTCCATTTCTTACACTTGATTCGTTACCGGCTGACTTGGGACTTCTTAGAGTCAGGAAGCACTGTAGACGTGTAGATGTAAATGTTGTACGTTTTGTAGGGCTGTTGATTAGCTAATTTTTGGAAGTGAAAAACGTTGCATTGGCTAAATAAACACACCACTCCGGCGGTAAAGTCTGCAAGCGGGCTTGGTGTTCCACCAAAGCGAGGGAGCAACCACCAAAGCGTGGGAATATCTAGCAAAATGGAGGGAGCACCTCCGTAGAGTTAGAGACTGGCTTGGTGTTCCACCTAAGCGAGAGAGCATCCACCAAAGCGGGAGGAATATCTCCGTAGAATTAGAGATAGGCTTGGTGTTCCACCAAAGCGTGAGCATCCACCAAAGCGAGGGGCTTCTTCGTGTACTGGAGACTAATCTTGCACAAAATACAACATTCCCGCTCAATATGCGCTAGCTAAGCGGGGATTGTTGTATGAAATGCAACATTTCGCCTCATTCTAGCGAATAATCGCGAGGATTGTTGTATTTCCTACAACAATCCTTGAAAATTCCCCTGTATTGTTGGCTTAGAGTTGTAATACGTATAGGGCTGTTGATTAGCTAATTTTTGGAAGTGAAAAACGTTGCATTGGCTAAATAAACACACCACTCCGGCGGTAAAGTCTGCAAAGTAAATAACCGGTCAAAATCGGCAAATGTTAATTTAGCGCTAAAATGCACAATTTCATTTCCTTGGTCAAACAGAAACTTAAGTAAAACATAAATTAGTAAAGCCGTGTATAGCTGTCCATACACCGCATTGGGCGTCGATCCAAACAATCTCGGAATGTTCAAATGCTGCTTAATCCAACGAAAAAAGACTTCGACCTGCCACCGTTTTTTATAGATGTCTGCAATGCCTTCTGGAGAATACCAGTGCAGATTTGTGGCGAGAATGACTGGGTTTCCTTGGGGATCCTTTAAGATGACCACCCGAAATCGGTTCCGGGTAAGGGTCGTCTTCTGGCCCAATTGGCAGGTCAAATCCTGCTCGATGCTTCCCTCAAAAGGAAGATTTCGTTCGCGTGGGATCGGATGCGTAAAGATTGTGTTATCGCGAAGCCGAATCACAAAATATTGACGTTTTTTCTGCTCTTGATAACTGTCAAACAGCTTATGCTTACCATAAGACCGGTCTGCGACCAAAATAAATCTACTGTCAAGCAGATCGGGACAACTCTTCAAATCAGGTTCATATCCAGTCGTTTCGGTAACCTTGTGCAATTCCCCTTGGTCACCAATGATTCCCACATGCAGCTTAACACCTGATTTCTGGCCTTTGTGGGGAGCCCAAGACAGCCGTCCCAGACCTACTGTAATGGTCGTGGAATCAACGATCAGCAATTCTTTCGGAATACCGAGTACACGCTGAGTTTTTCGATTGCACAGCCCGATCATGAGATCCAGCAGACGCTTGAACAAGGCAAAGGGAACATCTTTGGCCTTTTTTGAGAGGGTAGAGTGATCCACAGCACGTTGTCCGCAAAGAGACATTCGCTGCTCGCCGTCCCGATATCCATCCCACTGCTGGAATGCAGCTTCCCCCAAAAATAGGAGCAAATCATAAACCGTAAACTTACGTGCAACATCGATATATTTCAGTTCTTCGAGAATCGGACGTATTTTTTCCTCGGGAATCATCAATTGCAGAATATTCGATAATGAAGTAGACTTTTTCATGAGGTCGCCTCGTTTCGGATGTTTGTAGGGGTACAAACACTGTAACGAATAAGCGGCCTTTTTTCTACCTTTTTTTGGCTAATCAACAGCCCTATA